>JAAWGB010000026.1 GCA_022795075.1 Clostridia bacterium
ATTTGATGTTCTAACTTAAATTCTAATGTAAATAATTTTACAACCAAAAAAATTAGATGTAAACTCATTTATTTACATCTAACAGTATACCTGTAATTTTTATGGCACAAATTAGTATCATTCCATTTAACAATTTTGTATATGCAGAAGAGGCACAAAATAACACAAAATTTCATTATCAACAACTAGATGAGGTAGCTAAAAAAATCTATCATGGAATTTGTGACATGTATGAGCAAGGCATTATGAAAACAGGAACAGAAAGTTTTGATCTTACAAAAGATGATAAATATGTAACACAAGAACAACTTGAAAGTTACATGAAAGGAAATTCAGAATTGAAAAAAGCAATGAGTGCAGCAAGATATGCATTCTATGTAGACCATCCTGAAGTTTTTTACGTAAATTTTCCAAACCTTAATCTTAGAGTGACAAAAGATGCAGAAAATAGATATCATGCTAACATTGGTTCAGGAAGTCTAAAAAGCTATTATGTGGAAGGCTTTACCAGTAAAGAACAAGTAGAAGAAGCAATTCAAGCATTTGATACTCGTATTGATGAAATTGTTAATGGAGCAAGAAACCTTGAAGTTGAAGAAGGAAAAAATGTTATCATTGAACAAGTAAAATATGTTCATAACGAAATCATTTATAACACATCATATCGTTTAGAAAGTGATTGTGAAGAAGGAAATGAAGGATTTTTAGGAACTCCTTATGGAGCACTTGTAAAAAAACAAGCAGTATGTGAAGGATATGCAAGAGCATTAAAAGTAATTTTAGATAAAATAGGAATCAATTGTATTTTAGTACAAGGAACTCATCAAACAGACGGTTCAGCAGCTCTTCCTCATATGTGGAATTATGTTGAAGTTGAAAAAGAAACAAACGCAAGAGCAATTGAAAAAGTTTGGTATGCAGTAGATGCTACAATAGATGATCCTTTTTTACGTGATACAACAATGGATAAAGAAGACCAAGATTTTAAACCAGGAGATGACATAGTAGAAGGTTTTGAAAATACAAGATATTGTATGGTTGGAACAGAAACTATGAATCGTGAACACACACCAATAGAAACAGTAGAAGCAGCAGGAAACTATAAATTTAAATATCCAGAATTACATGAAGAAGACTATGGAATTGATGCAGTAACCAATAATAATGGATTATTAGTAAAATTTAAACAAGAAGGAACCCAAACAGAAGAATATAAAGCAGGAGACTTTTATATTAGCTATAATGGAAAAGGATATGCAAAAGCCAAAGAAGAAGGAAAATATATCCTAATGAAATATCATGAATATAGACCAGGAGATGAACTATGGCTTGAAGGTAAATGGGGATACATGGATCCAGAACCATATGCAGGAGGATTTAAAGATTATGATGACCATATTTATATAACCGTTCCAAATGGAGAATATGTTGAATTTGCTGTAACAACTTTAGCACCATCAAGTGGTATAGCAGGATTGACTTACCAAGGAGATGAATCAGATTTCGTAGCACAAAGTGGAAAATTATATAATCCAAATGGAATATATAAAGCAAGACCATATGTTAAAAAACAAACACCACCAGCAACACAATCTCTTACCGTTGGACCAACATACCATGTTGATGTAACATATGATGATGATTTAGTATTAGCAGAAGGTGCAACAGAAGTAGGTTTCAGAATGGAATCAACAGGATCAACAGGAGCAGAAAAATCTGAAATCACTAATTTCCAATTTGACGGAAAAAATAGAATCACATTTGATTTAAAATTTAGTCAAATGTATGCAGATGATGGAGCAAATTACCATATTTGTCCTACTGGTTTAGTGGGAAAAAATAGTGGAAAAGAACCAATGGATATAGTTTTTGGAGCAATTAATTTAATTGGATGTTCTTATAGTATGAACAAAGCAAAAAATTGGGAAGTATTTGCCACACCAACACTAATGGAAAATGAAGACCTTTCTTTAAATGGTTGGCAAACAAGTGATGGTGAATCAGTATCCGATAAATTAAGAAGTAGAATTGCATTAGTTACAACAAGAACGACAAAAGCAGAAAATGATGCAATGAACAATTTAATGGAAAACGAATTACCAAACCAAGAATTAATTACAAGTCAAACTTATAATATCTCATTAAATGTATGTAAAAAATATGTTGTAAAAACAGGACATAGACTAAGATTATCACTAGGATTTCCAGAAGGTTATGGACCAGATGATGCAGGAGTTACCTTTAAAGCATATCACTTTATGAGAGATGACCAAGGAAATGTAACAGGAGTAGAAGAAATTCCATGTGTAATAACACCTTATGGATTAATTGTTACCTGTGATTCTTTCAGTCCATTTGCAGTTGCAGTAGTTGAAAATGACGGAACAGTAGAACAAAATAAATCTGTTATCATATCTGCATCAGAAGGTGGAAAAATTACAGGAGCAAACAGAGAAGAAGGAAACATTATTACACTTGAACCAAACCAATCAAGAACAATTTCTGTTCAAGCAGATGAAGGATATGAAATTGAAACATTAACAGTTTGTGGAGAAAAAGTTGACATGACACAAATAGCAAACAAAGATGTAATGGATCTTTCAGTAGCTTATAATGACATTAAAGACGGAAATTGTATAGTAGAAGCAACTTTTGTTGCAAAAGCAGTAATAGCAAGTGAAGAACAAAAAGGAGAAGTAGCTGTTCAACCAACAGTTACACCAGCAACTGCTACCATTCCAACAGAAAGAATGGCAAGTTTAAACAGACCATTAGTTATCAATTCAAATGTAGCAGAAACAGAAGGAACTTATACTTATCAATGGTATAAAGATGGCGTTAAATTAGAAGGAAAAACAAATAAAACATTAACAATCGATTCAGTGGAACAAACAGATGCTGGAAAATATACTTTAAAAGTTACCACAACTGTTGGAACAACTAGTGAAGAAACAACCAGTAATGAATGTACTGTAACAGTTAGAGGATTTGGAATTTCTATTGTATCAAAAGATGAAACAGTAGATTTAGAAAAACTAGAACCAGGTACTGAATTTGAAGTAAATGTTAATATAGACAATATGACAAATATTGGAAAAGGAATTATTTCTTTAACAGGACAATTAGAATATGATACAAACATTTTAGAAAGAATTAGTGTAACAGGAGCAAATGGATGGAGCTTAGAAAACAATTCTTTCAATGAACAAAATTTTAAATTTATAACAGACAATGATAAATATATTACAGAAGAAAGTCAAATGTTTACTATGAAATTTAAAGTAAAAGATACCATTACAGAAAATACAAAAACAAGTATCAAAATAAAAGGTATTACAGCAAGTGGTGGATATGGAATCATTGGAACAAAAGATGCCGAATTAGCAGTTGCTGTTGAAATACCAGAAGAACCAGTAGAAGAAAAAATTACATCAGATGTATATGTAATTAATGATCAAGACAAAGATATTTCAAGAATTTTACCAGAAACAACTGTTGAGCAATTTAAACAAAATGTAACAACTGAGCAAGAAATGGTATTTATTGATAAAGAAGGAAATACTTTAGGAGAACAAGATATCATTGGAACAGGAATGACTATTAAAGTAGGAGAAACCTTAGAATATACTCTAGTTGTGACAGGCGACTTAGATGGTGATGGAGAAATCACAATCAATGATCTTGCCAAAGTAAAATTACATTTAATTGAATTTGAATTATTAACAGGAATTCATTTAAAAGCAGCAGATGTGGATTATGACAAAGAAATTACAGTCAATGATGCAGCAAGAATTAAATTAGTATTAATTGACTTAATGGAAATAGAATAAAACCAAAGGAGAAACTATGAAAAAAATAGTAAAATTAGCCTTAGTATTATGTATGACAATTTTTATTATGGGTAATGTATATGCAGCACTTAGTTGTCATGTAAGTGTGGAAGCAAGCAAAACAGAAGTTAGTAAAAATGAAGAATTTACAGTAGACTTTAATATATCAGATATACAATCTCAAAGAGGTATTATCTCAATAGGAGCAACTCTAGAATATGATAAAGACAGTTTAGAACTAGTAACAATGGAAGGAAAAAACGGCTGGGAAACACCAGCCGAAGGTTCTTCCTATAATCCAAGTAAAGGAAAAATAGCCATTACTAGAAATGGATTAGGAAAAGACGATGAAACAGTTTTTACAGCTACTTTTAAGGCAAAAGAAACTAGTAAGAAAAATCTAATTGTTACTTTGAAAGACATTACAGTAGCAGATGGAACTTCACCAGCTAAAATTGAACGTGCTTATCAAAATATAACTGTAAAAGATGGAACTTCAAATCCTGTTCCAAATCCAGGAACAGATGAAGATACTAATACAGGTAATAATACTGATACAGACACAAATTTAGTAGAGAATAAAGTAACAAATAATAATAAAAATACCAATAAAGATACAACAACTAATACTTTAAATAAAAACTCTGCTAATAAAGGAAATTTACCAAAAGCAGGAGAAACAACAGCAATGATATTTGTAGTTCTTATTGTTTTAGCTGTTTTGGTAGCAGGAATTTTCTTGATAAAAATTAAAATTATTGACAAAAAATTAGATAAATAAAAGGTAAAAAAGAATGAAGAGAGTTAAGATTTTGTTGAAATGTACTAAAAATCTTAGGCTCTTTTTCATTGATTTAAAAATGTAACAATATAGAAATATATGTAACAATATTGAAATGCAATTGTTATGTTATTTTTAGTATAAATGGTATATAATATTTTTATAACTAATCAAGTTAGTGAACTGTAACAATAAAATTGTGAAATTCACAAAAAAACATACATAATGCAAGAAACACAGTATAATGAAAGTATAGAATGTAAAAAGATTGAGTAAAATAAAAAATGGAGGGAAACAATTATGAAAAAAACATTAATATTTACTTTAATAGCAATTGTAACAATTTGTATAATGGGAAATGTGTATGCAGCACTTAGTTGTAATATAGGTGTTCAAGCTAGTAAAACAGAAATTAAAAAGAACGAAGAATTTACAGTCAATGTAAATGTATCAAATATTCAATCAGAAAGAGGAATTATCTCAATGGGTGGAACACTAGAATATGATAAAGATAGTTTAGAATTAGTAAAAATGGAAGGAAAAAACGGTTGGGAAACACCAACTGAAGGAGCTTCTTATAATGTAGCAAATGGAAAAATAGCTATTACTAGAAGTGGATTAGGTAAAAATGCTGAAACAATTTTTACAATAACTTTTAAAGTAAAAGAAAGCAGTAAACAAAATTTAATAGTAGGAATGAAAGATATTAGTGTAGCAGATGGAACACAACCAATAAAAATTGCACAAGCTTATCAAAATATTACAGTAACAGGAGGAACTTCTAATCCTGTTCCAGATGAACCAACTGTCAATCCAACACCAAATCCAGATGATAAACCAAGTACAGATAAACCAAGTAATTCAACATTAGGAGGAAATACGAATAGCAATAAAAATACAAATAATAAAAATATAACAAAAAGTCAATCTTTACCAAAGGCAGGAGATAATACTAAAGTCTTAGGAATTCTTGTTATAGCAATTATAATTATTGCAGTAGTATTTTTTATTAAAATGAAATTATTTAATAAAAAAATGGGACAATAGAAAAAGATGAACCTAATTGATTGAAATAAGAATTCAATAGTTGGGTTCATTTTTAGTTACATTTGAATTTTTATAAATATTTATTGTTTAAGTATTATTTATGTATTTATTGAACTGTAACAATGAATATAGTAGAGAAAAGAAATTGATTTACATATTTGTAAAAATATGTTATAATAAAAGAGATGTAAAAAATATATGAATAAAAAGGAGATTTTTTATGAATAATGTTAAAAGAAATAAAATAAAAAGATTTTCAATAGAAATAACTTTATTATTACTTTTAATATGTTTACCATATATTTTTACAGGAGTATATGCAGGAAAAGAGATAACAAAAGTAACAAAAAAAGGAATGATATCAAATTCTTTTGCAAGTGCAGATGAAAAAAATGAAACAGATTCTAATGAAGGGCAATATATTCGTTTAACAGACACAGAAAAATTACCAATTGTAAAATCAAATGTAGGATATTATGGCTCAGTAAAAATAAATCAAGATTATAATGGAAACAAATTATCTGTTAAAAGGGAAGGTTCTTATTATACATTTGATCATGGATTATTTGCACATGCCAATGCCAATATATATTATGACATAAGTGAATATAGCGAAAAATATCATACTTTAACAACCTATATTGGACTTAATCAAACATCAACAGCAGGTAATGGTGTTAAGGTATGGATTTATACGTCTAATAGTGATAGACTTTATGAAAGTGGTTCCGAACATTGGACCTTAAAAAATGAAGAACATCAAAACACAGTCATTATGCCAGGACAAGATGCTGTGTTTGAAAAAGTTGATATAAGTGGAGCAAAATATTTAAGACTACAAATATATGATAATGGAAGTAATGCAGCAGATCATGCAGTATTTATCAATCCAATGATTATTACAGATGAATACGAAGAAGAAATCAACCAATTTCCAGACATATCTGTATATGACCAAAGAATAAAAGATTATGCCAATAAAGATTTATCAGATCCTAACTATGAATTACTAGTATTACAAAGAAAATTTGTAAGTAGTGTAGGTAACTATGCCTTAAAAAGATTTACAGAGGAAGATCCAGAAAACCAAGCTACGATAGACTGGTTAATGAATGATGTAACCAATCTTCGTTATTATGTATTAGGCGGAACTCCTACAGGGGGATATTATAATTCATTACAAGTATTAACAAGATTACTAAAAAATTACAAGAGCGATTTCGATATAACAGAAGAAATATCAGAAGCAGGAAAGGCGATAGTAGCACAAAAGCAATCTAATCAACTTACAACAAAAGGTGATTTATACAAAAGAATGGCAATAACAATCTCATTAACACATTCAGCACAAGTTGCATTGTGGATGCAACCAAGTGCTAAAGAAAATCAATCAGATGCAGTAACACGTTATGAAATTTATAAGAAAATGTATCTTGAAGGAAAATTTAAAGCAACTGATAGTGCTGATATTACACCTTGGTTTGAAACCTATAATATAGAAGAAATGCGTTATGTTATGAATACTCTTATTGATGATGAGTCAATAGTATGGCTAAATGAATACACTCAAAGCAAAATAGATGCAGCACCTAATAGGGTTTGGTCACTTTTAACACCACATTCTTACATATCCTATGTATGGCCAAACTATGGTAATCCAATTTACTATTCTGAAGAAAATAGGGAATATTTTAATGAACTATTTGCCGTTGGTGATAAAGGATTATTTGATTATGAGTTAACAAGAGGTACAGAAGATTATAAATTAAATAAAATATGGATGAACTTTAGAAATAAATTTGGTACAGGAGCAGTTTGTGGTGGTATCTCAAAATCAGGTCATTGTATTCGTGGCGTACATGCTATACCATCAGCAGTTATTGGGCAACCAGGTCATGCAGCATTGCTATATTACACGAGAAACTCTAGTGGGCAAGGTTACTGGGGAATCGATAATGATGTATCAGGATGGACACGATCAGAAAAAGGTGAAAGATTGCTAATTGGCTGGGGAAATGATAGGAGCTATGTAAAAGGATATAATGTTCCATACATCATATTAGCTCAAGAAGCATTAAATGATTATAATAATTTTGTAAAAGCTGAAGAATTATTAATGACAGTAGATGTATATAAAGAGGATAAAACCAAACAAGAACAAATATATAGAGAAGCTATCAATGTACAATCCATTAATCTAGATGCTTGGGCAGGATTAGTAAAATTGTATCTTTCCGATAGCAAAACAGAAGAGGAATACTATAATTTGGCAAAAGAAATGATGGAAGACCTAAAATGTTTCCCATTTACAATGTATAATTTATCAGAAATAATCAAACCTAAATTTACAAGTGACTTATATAAATTTAAGTTTTCAATTTTACAAACTCGTATCTTAACAGAAGGTAAAAACTATCAAGGTACAGAAGTTTTACAACCAGGAGTAACTAGAACATTAGCATCTTCTTTATTAGGAACACTTGATACAAAATTAGCAGATTTTTCATTTGATGGAGCAGATGCAGGGAAAATTAAGCTAGGAAGTAGATTTGAAGGAAGTACTGTACGTTGGGACTACAGTATTGATGGGAAAAATACATGGAATGAAGTATTTACAGGAGAAAATGGTGGGAAACACGAAGTACAATTATCACAAGAACAAATAGCAAACATCACATCAACAAATGATATATATGTACATATTGTTGGTGTAAACTATGAAGATGAAAATGTATATAAAATAGATATACTAGAATCAGAGGGTCTTCCAACTACACTTTATGCTAATGATAATGAAAATAGAATGATAGCAGCTAATTTAAATACCCAGTGGCGCTATACAGAAAATGATACATGGACATCTTATAGTGAAGCTTCACCAGACTTAACAGGAAATAAAACAGTACAATTAAGACAAGGTGCAACAGGTACAAGATTAGCAAGTTCAGCATCAAGTATCTTTACATTTACACAAAACAATGATCCAGATAGAAGAAAATATATTCCTGTTTCACATTTAAGTATACATGCTGTGTCAACAGAGGCTACTAATAATGGTGGTGCAGCTAGAAATGCAATTGATGCAAACTATAATACTAGATATCACTCAGCATGGAATGGAACAGATACCGAGCGTTTTATGGTAGTGAAACTTGATAAACCAGTTTATTTGTCAGCAGTAGAATTTGTACCAGCAGGTGGTGGAAATGGAAGAATAAATGATGGTACAATTTATGGAAGTATGGATGGTGAGAATTGGGAAGTTTTAACTAGACGTACAGGGATAACTTATCCTTCACAAGCCAATACAATTGAAGATGCTAAAAGATATACGCAAAATTTTGAAATAACAGAAGCCAAGGAAGTACAATATGTGAAAATAGTGGCAGATAGAACAAATGGAAATTGGTTTGCAGCAAGAGCATTTAACTTTTATCAAGATATCACTAAAAATCCAGAACCAACAGCAAGTATAGCATATAGTACAACTGAAAAAACAAATGAACCAGTAGTAGCAAGACTTACCAATCCAAGTACCCAAATAACCATTACCAATAATGATGGAAAAGATACTTATGTATTTACTGAAAATGGAGAATTTACATTTGAATTTGAAGATGAAAAAGGACACAAAGGAACGGCAATTGCAAAAGTCGATTGGATTGATAAAAAGGGACCAACAGCTGATGTAGGATACAAATTAAGTGATGATAAAAAATTAATTGCAGTGTTAGATAATATTAGTGAAGATGTGTACTTATTAGATAAAAATAATAAAAAGACCAACTACATTGAAGTTGAAGATGGAAAAGTAGTTAGCATATCTTATTTAGATGATGAGGGTAATACCTATAAAATTGCTGAATTAGATGAAAATAGAGTTACTAAACAAATAACCTATGTCAATACCACAGGAAAAGTCGACAAAGTTCAATATTATATAACAGCATTAGAGAATGGAGAAATTACCAATAGATTAGGTATTGATAGCGAAGGAAATAGTGTAACCTTAACAGATGAAGAATTAGAAGAACTTAAAAAGTTAGAAGAGATTCGATCAAATCCATTAGAATTCTTCCTAGAAAAAAATGAGGAATACGAATTTAGACTTCTTGATGAAGCAAGTAACATAGCTTATAAAAATATAAAAGTAGACTATATAGATAATGATACAAAGATTTTAGCAAGTGATATGACTTATAGTACAATGATGACAACGAATAAAGATGTTATTGCTACCATAAATTCCTGTATCATAGATGAAACTGGTAAAACAGGTAGTGCTAAAATTTTAAATAATGATGGAAAAAATACCTATACTTTTACCCAAAATGGAGAATTTACATTTGAATATAGTGAAAACAAAGAAAATGAAGAAGGTCTAGATAAAGAAGTAAAAACACATACAGCGAAAGTAAATTGGATAGACAAAATAGCTCCAACAGCGCAAATTAGTTATAGTACAAGAGAAAATGCAGAAAAAATAGTAGCAACTTTAACAAATGAAAGCGAAGAAATTACAATTACTAATAATGGAGCTAGTAGACAATATATCTTTACTGAAAATGGAGAATTTACATTTGAATTCCAAGATCAGGCAGGAAATAAAGGAAGAGCTACAGCGAAAGTAGATTGGATAGAACAGGAAAAACCAAATCCTACAAGATTAAAAGGAGATACGGATGGAGATGGAGAAATAACTATTAATGATTTAGCACAAGTGAAACTACATATATTAGAACTACAATTATTAGAAGGAATGGATGCAATAGCAGCCGATATAGACAATGATGGAGAAATTACCATTAATGATTTAGCACAAATAAAACTTATTATTTTGGGGTACATTCAATAAATAAAATTATTTTAAAAATAACTGGAAATTAGTATAAAGCTAATTATCTAGTTATTTTTTTTGCACATTTTTAAAATGCAAGAAAAGATTATGGAATATCTTAAAAAAACAGAAAATCCATATATGTTAAAAATTGGAGATATGGTTGTAAATATAGAATATTCTGAAAATTGCAAAAAAATTAATGAATGTATACGAAATATTTTAAAACAAAAGAGAGGAAGGGAGTTAAAAGAAGAATAATGGCAGGAAGAAAGTCAAAGTATTCTTCTAATGAAAATATTGTAAGTAAAAAAATATGGTCAGTTGCATTATATATAAGACTTTCACAAGAAGATAGCGATAATGGAAAAGATAAGCTAGAAAGCAATAGTGTAACAAGCCAGAAGACAATATTAAATGAATTTGCCAATGCACATGATGATTTGATAGTTTATGATACTTATATAGATGATGGATTTACAGGAACAGATTTTAACAGACCATCATTTCAAAGATTATTAGAAGACATGAGAAAAGGAAAGATTAATTGTGTAATGGTAAAAGATTTATCAAGACTTGGAAGAAATTATATAGAAGTAGGAAATTATATAGAGCAAGTATTTCCATTGTTTAATATAAGATTTATTGCCATTAACGATTCAGTAGATAGTTTTAAAAATCCAGCAAGTACCAATACAATTTTAGTACCATTTAAAAATTTAATTAATGATGAATATTGTAGAGATACATCAATCAAGATAAGAACATCTTTAAACGGAAAAAAGAAAAAAGGAGAATTTATAGGTGCATTTCCATCTTATGGTTATATTAAAGATCCAAAAGATAAGCATAAGTTACTAACTGATGAAATAGCAGCAGATATAGTTAGAAAAATATTTAATTGGAACCTAAATGAGGGATTAGGAAAAAATAGCAATTTGCCATAGATTAAATGATTTAGGTATTTTGAATCCTACAGGACATAAGAAATTAGAATTAGGACAGAACTATAATAACTATGGAATTCAAGATAATGCATATACTTGGACACCTTCTACAGTGCGAAATATTTTAAATAATGAAGTGTATATAGGTAATACTGTTCAAGGAAAGAGAAGAACAAAAAGTTACAAAGTGCATAAAGTTGAATCAGTTCCAAAAGAAGAATGGGTAAGAGTAGAAAATACCCATGAACCAATCAGTGATAAAGAAACTTTTGAAAAAGCACAAGAGCTGAGCAAACGAGATACGAAGGTATCCCAAAAAACAAAAGAATTATCAGTATGGGCAGGCTTTCTAAAGTGTGCAGATTGCAAAAGAGCAATGAATAAAAAGAGTAGTACGAATAAAAGTGGAAGCAAATATGAATATTATATTTGTAGTACCTATAGAAAAAAATCAAATAACTTATGCACGAAACATTCTATTAAAGTAGAAAATTTAGAAAAAGCAGTTTTACAAGCTATTAATTTGCATATTGATTTATTAATTGATACAGAAGAAATTGTAAAACAAATAAATGAAAGTACATATCAAAATACTAAAAATGAAAATATTGAAAATATGATAATTGCAAAACAACGTGAAATCTCTAAAATATCAAATTTTAAAAGAACATTATATGAGGATTGGAAAAATGAGGATATAACGAGAGAGGAATATTTAGAATATAAGCAAAAATATGAAAATGATATAGAACGATTAAAACAAAACGTAGAAAGGTTAGAGAACGAAAAACAAAAGTATGAAAGCCGAAGTATAAGTAGTAATGAATGGATAGAGAAATTCAAAGAACAAAAATGCATTACTGAATTATCACGAGATATAATGATGGAATTAATAGATTGTATTTATGTGCATGAAAATGGAAATATAACTATAAAATTTAAGTTTGAAGATGAGTTTAAGAGAATATTGGAATATATAAAAAATAATAAATTATGTATAATCGAGGGAAAAGTTGGTTAGTATTTGCAATTTTATGTAAAAAGTGGTATACTTAAATTAGATTTATTCTAATTTATACTATAAAAACCTAAGGAGGAATCATTATGCAAAATTCGTTTTTACCTTTCTGTGTTATTTGTATATTTTGTGGATTTATCACTGATGTAGTAAATCATATGATAAATGATGAAAAAGCAATAATACGGTTCTTAGGATACTTAGTAGCTATTGTAGTAGCTATCGGAGTGTTATGGCTAGTTTTATATTGTTACTTTAATATAAACTTGTTGCACTTAGCCCCTTGATGGGGCTTTGTTTATTATTGAAATAAAAGTGTTGTTATAATGACCCAAGGAGGAGGTGTAGCAGCACCAGTTGGCGGACAAATATTTAGTGAGATTTTACCGTATCTTGAGGTCAATCAAGGAAATCAAGAGGAAGTAGAAATAGTAGAAGAAGTGCAAGCTCCAGATTTATTAGAAAAAACCTTAGAAGAGGCAGAAAAATTAGCAAAAGAAAATGAACTAGAATTAATGATTGAAAATCAAACAGAAAGTGAAGGGTTAGATAAACAAAATACAATCATAAAGGAACAAACTCCAAAAGCAGGTATTACCATAAAAAAAGGAAGTAAAATTTATATTACCATTCACTGAAAATAAATTAGATGATTCAAATGCAAATAATATTGTTATGTTGTCTTTTGTAAGTTTAAACTGTAACCAAATTTATATTAAATATTAATAAAATACTTGACAAAAACCTACCTTTTTTGATAAAAATAAATACAAAGAATATGTAAAGGTAGGAAAGGAAGAAGTAAAATGAGACATTTAATTGATATTAAAGATTTAAGTATAGACGAAATTAACGAATTAATAGAAGTAGCAAAAGATATTATCAGTAATAAAGGAAAATATTCTCAAAAATGTGCTGGTAAAAAAATAGCTACTTTATTTTTTGAGCCAAGTACAAGAACAAGGCTTAGTTTTGAAGCTGCCATGATGGAATTAGGAGGAAATGTATTAGGATTTTCAGAAGCATCCTCTAGCTCTGTATCAAAAGGAGAAAGTGTGGCAGATACCATAAGAGTAGTAGGAGTTTATAGTGATATTATAACCATGAGACACCCAAAAGAAGGAGCGCCATTAGTGGCATCACTAAAATCAACTGTACCAATTATCAATGCAGGAGATGGAGGACACAATCATCCAACCCAAACATTAACAGATTTATTAACGATTCATTGTGAAAAAAATAGATTAGATAATTTAACCATTGGTCTATGTGGTGATTTGAAATTTGGAAGAACCGTACATTCTTTAATTACAGCTATGGCAAGATATAAAAATGTAAAATTTGTTTTAATTTCTCCAAAAGAACTAGTGATTCCAGAATATATCAAAAAAGAAGTATTAGAAAAAAATCATATTGAATATTGCCAAACAAATGATATAGAAGAATATATGAATCAATTAGATGTTTTATATATGACAAGAGTACAAAAAGAAAGATTCTTTAATGAAGATGATTATATCAGATTAAAAGATTACTATATTCTTAATAAAGAGAAATTACAAAAGGCAAAAGAAGATTTGTGTATTATGCACCCACTACCAAGAGTCAATGAAATTGCAACTGATGTAGATGATGATAAAAGAGCTTGCTATTTTAAACAAGCAGAGTATGGAAAATATATTAGAATGGCACTTATTTTGAAATTGTTGGAGGTAAAATAATGAATATAGATAGTATAAAAAATGGAATTGTTATTGATCATATTCAAGCTAAAAAAGGTTTAGAAATTTATGAAGCATTAAATTTGAGAGATTTAGACTGTTCAGTTGCTATCATAACAAATGCTAAAAGTGAAAAAATGGGGAGAAAAGATATTATAAAAATTGATAAAGTAATGGAAATTAATATGGATGTTATAGGTTTTATAGAGCCAAATGCTACCATTAATGTAGTTCAAAATGATAAATTAGTCAATAAATATCAAGTAGAATTGCCAGAGAGAATTATCAATATTGCAAAATGCCAAAATCCTAGATGTATTACTTCGATTGAAAAAGACTTAGATCAAATTTTTACTTTAACAGATAAACAAAATCAAGTATATCGTTGTCAATATTGTGAAACAAGTTTGAAATAATTTTGGAAACAATAATTTAGAGGATGCAAGTTAAAAAATCATGATTGAGTTATTCTTCAACCATGATTTTTTAACTTCTGTTCCAAAGTCATCTTTGTTTAGGAGTTTGGAAAAGTCGGTTTTATAAATCTAATAGGTAGTTCTTGTTCTAAAGAAGAAACAATATTATTTAAAAGTGTAATTTCTTCTTGTGTTTGTATAGGTTTTAATAAAGAATAATTATTTTTTTCATAATAGGCATAATATACATAGAAAGCATGGCTAGAATTACTGGAGAAATCAGTAAAAATCATATAACTTTTCTTCGTTTGCTTAGAATCAAATGTGCATAATACATGGTAATCTATTTCATTACCATTTTTGTTGGTTATTTTTACATTTATTTTTGAATTTAACATTTTATCTTCCTTCTTCCTCTAAATTTTTAGGACGATTATCATATACTGCTGCTGTCATATTATCTTTACCACCAGGTATGTTGGAATAATAGGTGTCAAGTGGTAAATGATTTTGGTAACTGTTATTTGTTTTTGCTGTATCTACTAGTGTTTTGGCTAATGATTGGATATCTGTATGAGTTGTAATTGCCTTAATCTGATTGTCTGAAATACAATCTGTTACCCCATCGCTAAATAATAACAAAGTATCATAATCAGAATTATGGATAGTAGATGTATGAGGAGTTATATCTTCTTTAAGTCCCATTGCTTTTGTTACTACATTAGAATCTTTATGAAATCGAATGTCATCTTTTTGTTTAATTATTCCACCTTGGTATTGACAATAGCAAAGGCTGTCATCTTTTGTTAATTGTTGTAATTCTCCTTGTTTGAAAATATAAGCTCTAGAATCTCCTACATGAGAAACGATAGTTTCTTTTTCAGAAACAATACATCCAACAAAAGTAGAAGACGAGTTTCCCCTGTAAGTATCATATAAACGATTATTTATATTTTGAATTTCCTCATTAAAACATTGACTAAGTATACCTGTATTTTTAGCAGCGAAGTATTGTGGGTCTAGATGCTCAAACCAGTTTGTTATTTGTGAGGTAATAAAAAAACTAGCTTCTTCACCAGCCATTAAACCACCCATCCCATCTGCTACAACTAACATTTTAAAATCAGGATTTTGGGGATGTGTTAATATAATAGCAGAATCTTCTTGATTTTCTTTTTTATTTCCTAAATCCATTGAAACATATAAATTATCAAGACAATAGTCATGTCTTGGTATATTTTGTTGTTCACGAGATAGTAAGTCTAATTTACATTGATTAAGAGTATAAGGGTCAATTTGAAAATTGTTAATTTGACTTTCATATTGATTATTTATTTTGTTAGAAACATTTTCAGTTTCTTGGTATGCCTTTTGTAATACTCGATTGGTAAGAGTATTGGCTATTATGTCAGCCATATCTTCAGAAGTAACAGACTCTTTTAAAGCATTTCTATAATTATATTGTTTATTATGTTTATAAAAGCGAGAAAAGTGTTCATAATTATCTTTTTCTAAAACTTCTTTTATGGCAGATGCAACATGATTTTTCCCATATGAGTTATTGGTTACGATTATGGCATCAGAAAACTTAATTTCGTTAGGTTTTTCTTTAAGAGGATTTCGTAAAATCATATCGATAAAATTATTTACCATAGTATATTTACAAATGTCAGGACTAGGAAAAATTGATTTTATTATATTTCTCATATTATTGGTTCTTGTAAAAGCTTCTATGGTATCAGCAGTTAAAATCTTTTTAAAAGCAAATATAGTGTGTGTACGGGCTGCTTCAGGGTCTTTAAGTTTTTGGCAAAAACTTAGATAAGTATCGACAATAAGACTTTCTAGTAATTGTTGATTATTTGTAGTTTCATTAAATTCCATATTAACACCTCTTTTAATAATAATAACATAAGTAAGAAAAATATGCAAATGACATTTTTTAAGTTATTTTTTAATAAGATATAATAATACAAAAAGCTTTTTTACAAAAAATTCTTAGAAGAACTATACAAAAAGTTAAATTAGTTATATAATGTAAAAAAATCATCATATTCTATAAAATTGAAGGGATGGATAAAAATGAAATTAAAAGAAATGTTAATAGGAATAGAAGGACTAAAAGTAAAAGGAGATTTAGAAATAGAAATAAAAGAGATAGAAAGCAATTCCAAACAAGTAAAAAAAGGATATTTGTTTATTGCCATAAAAGGATTTGATGTAGATGGTCACCAATACATAGAAAGTGCCATCAAAAAAGGAGCAATAGCCGTTATGGTAGAAGAAGGTTGTGACTTAAAGGCTTTGGCTATACCAGAAGGAATTACCATTGTTATGGCTAAAAATACAAGAGAAGCCTTAGCAATTTGTTCAGCTAATTTTTATGGGAATCCATCTAAAAAATTTAAATTAATAGGAGTAACAGGAACAAAAGGAAAAACGACAACTACATTTATGATAAAAGAAATTTTAGAAAAAGCAGGAAAAAAAGTAGGATTAATTGGAACTATTGCAACTTATATAAATGGTAAAAAAGTAAAAGATAGTGATAGAACAACACCAGAGAGTTTAGAATTACAAAGAGATTTTGCCAAAATGGTAGAACAAGGTATCGAAGCGGTAGTTATGGAAGTATCTTCTCAAAGTTTAAAATTACATAGAGTAGATGGATGCGAATTTGATATTGTTGTATTTACAAATTTTTCAGAAGATCATATTAGCCCAAAAGAGCATCCTGATATGGAAGATTATTTCAATTCTAAATTGAAATTATTTAAGATGTGTCAAACAGGAATTACAAATAGTGATGATTTATATGGAGCCAAAATTCCAAAATTGTTCCCAAATAGTAATATTGTAACTTATGGAATTGATAATTTTGCAAATGTTTTGGCAAAAGATATTACTATTACCAATTCCTATGTAGATTTTAAAGTAAAAGTAACAGATCGAAATGAAAGAGTAAAAACATGTATACCTGGAAGATTTAGTGTATATAATTCATTAGCTGCTATTTGTGTTGCACAAAAATTTGGCATATCTCCAGAGGCAGTTAAACAAGCATTAGTAGAAGTAAGAGTTCCAGGAAGATCTGAATTAGTAGATAATAAAAAAGAAATACCAATTATGATAGATTATGCCCATTCGCCAGAAAGTTTAGAAAATATTTTACAAGCTGTAAAAAGCTATACAAGAGGAAAAGTAATATCTGTATTTGGATGTGGTGGAGATAGAGATACAGCCAAAAGACCAATTATGGGAGAAATATCTGGAAGAATTGCAGATTTTACCTTTCTTACCTCAGATAACCCAAGAACAGAAGATCCAGAAGAAATTGTCAAACAAATAGAAGAAGGCATGAAAAAAACAAAAGGAAAGTATAAAGTAGTAGTAGATCGAACAGAGGCTATTAAAGAGGCTATTAAAATGGCTAATAAAAGGGATATTATTGTTCTAGCAGGAAAAGGTCATGAGCCATATCAAGAAATTAATGGTGAAAAATATCCATATGATGAAAGAATCATTGTAAATGAGATTATAGAAGGGAAAAATCCTGAAAATTAATATACAATAAGAAAAGGGAAGGTTTGGTAAAATGAAAGTAGAAACAAGTATGTTAATTCTAGCATTTATAACAGCCATTATATTGGGTTTCATTATAATACCAATGTTAAAAAAATTAAAAGTAGGACAAATCGAAAGAGATGATGGTCCACAATCTCATCTAAAAAAACAAGGAACACCTACAATGGGTGGCATTATTATGATTATAACTATGATTTTAGTTGTAACAGGTGCCTATATTTTTCTAAGTATGCAAGGAGAAAATGAAATAGCCAATCGACTAATTCCCATGCTAATCCTTACAATAGGATTTGGGATAATAGGATTTATTGATGATTTTAAAAAATTAGTCTTAAAAAATACCAAAGGTTTGAAACCAAGTTACAAAATGTTAGGTTTATTAGTAATATCTGTTATCTATGTTGTTTATTTAGTACAAGGATTACAGATAGGAACGAATACATATATTCCAATTTTGAAAATATATATTAATATACCAATTTATTTATATATTCCATTTGCCATTATTGTTATTTTAGCAACTACCAATGCCATTAATTTAACAGATGGTATTGATGGGCTTTCTTCTAGTGTATCAGCCATTATCATAACATGTTTAACAGTAATTGGAATCATGGCAGGAAATCAAGAAATATCAATATTTGGAAGTATTGTAATAGGAGCAACACTTGGATTTTTAATGTTTAATTTACATCCAGCAAAAGTATTTATGGGAGATACTGGCTCACTACTTCTAGGAGGAGTGGTTTCTGCAATAGCCTTATATTTAAAAATGCCATTGTTACTAATTATTATTGCTTTAATTCCTGTATTAGAAACACTTTCTGTTATGATACAAGTAATGTATTTTAAGAAAACAGGAAAAAGATTTTTCAAAATGGCACCTTTACATCATCATTTTGAATTACTAGGTTGGAAAGAAAGTAAAGTGGTAATTATATTTAGTTTAATTACCTTATGTTTGTGTGTAATTGGACTCAAGACAATTTAAAGAAATAGGAAGGAAAGAAATTTAGATGGCAAAGAAGAAAAGAAAAGAAAAAAGTTTTTCGAGCTTTTTGAACAATCCAATTGATTTTACTTTGTTAATTACCATATTACTGTTGCTTTCAATTGGATTAATAATGGTATTATCAGCAAGTTCACCATCAGCTTTAGCAGAGAGTGGCGATAGTTATTCCTATTTTTCCAAGCAATTAATATTTGCTATTTTAGGAATTATTGCTATGTTGTTTATATCAAAAGTAGATTATCGATTTTATCAAAAATTTTATAAACATGCTTGGTGGATAGCACTAATAGCTTTAGCAATTGTATTAGTAGCAGGAAGAGAAGTAAATGGAGCTAAAAGATGGATTTATATTGGATCACTATCCATTCAACCATCTGAAATAGTAAAATTATTAATGATTATATTTTATGCAGGAATCCTAATGAAAAATAGAGATCAATTAGAGTCTTATGGAAAAGGATTCATTAAGCATATATTCTTATTAGCACCAATCATAGGATTATTGTTATTACAACCACATTTTAGTGCATCTATAGTAATTATAGGAATTTGTTCTATTATGATGATTATGGGAGGTTGTAAATTTTCTCATTTTATTGCAACAGGAGCAGTTGGAGGAATACCAGCTTTAGTAGGACTAATCTTTTTAGAACCCTATCGACTAAAAAGAGTTATTACCTTTATCGATCCATGGCAAGATGAAATAGGAGATGGCTGGCAAGTTATCCAAAGTTTATATGCAATAGGATCAGGAGGACTATTTGGAACAGGATTAGGAGATAGTAAACAAAAATTTTTATATATACCAGAACCACATAATGACTTTATCTTCTCTATCTTAGGAGAAGAATTAGGTTTTATTGGATGTGCAGTTGTTCTAATATTATTTGCTATCTTTATATGGAGAGGAATTCTAATTGCCATGAGAGCACCAGATATGTTTGGAAGTTTAGTAGCAATTGGAATAACAGCATTAGTAGCCATTCAAGTAATTATTAATGTTGCTGTTGTAACTTCATCTATGCCAGCAACAGGAATGCCATTACCATTTTTTAGTTACCGGTGGAACAGCGTTATTCATATTATTATGTGAAATGGGTGTTTTGCTCAACATATCTAGAGCAAGTGCCAAATCATAGAGAAAAAGAGAGGGAACAATTGGGGACGGTTCTTAATTGCTCCTTTTAAATGAAAAAATTATGAATTATATTTCAATTTAAAAAAAGGAGCAATTAAGAACCGTCCCCAATTGTTCCAATTATTCTATAAAAAGGGGTTAAAAATGAAAGTAGTTATTGCGGCAGCTGGTACAGCTGGACATATCAATCCAGGAATTTCGATTGCCAATAAAATTAAGCAAGAAGAAAAAGAATCAAAAATTATTTTTATTGGAACAACAAGAGGTCTAGAAAATGATTTAGTTCCAAGGGCAGGTTATGAATTAAAAACAATTGAAGCTTATGGGCTGAGTAAAAAACTTTCTATAGATAATATAAAAAAAATGGTTAAAACGATAAGGGGATATGGAGAGGCTAAGAAAATTATACAAGAGTTTAAGCCAGATATCGTTATTGGAACAGGTGGCTATATTTGTGGAGCGACTATTTCTTCTGCTCATGCTTTAAAAATACCAACTATGTTACATGAAAGTAATAGTTTTCCAGGAAGAGCCGTTAAAATGTTGGCTAAAAAGACGAATACGATTTTAGTTTCTTTTCAAGATGCGATTCCACGAATAAAACATGCGAAAAATGTAGTATATACTGGTACACCAGTAAAAATAAAAAAACAAGAATATAGTATGAATGAAAAAAGTAGAATTTTAAAAGAAGTAGGCTTAAATGAAACAAAACCAATTGTTTTAGTGTCTGGGGGAAGTCAAGGTGCTCAAAAAATAAATGAGGCAATTATAGAGATTATTAAAAATAAATGGAATAAGAATTATCAAATGATTTGGGCAACAGGTCCAAAGCAATTTGATAAGATAAAGGGAGAATTAGAAAATAATAACATAAATATAAATTGTATTGACAACATGAAGATTATGCCATATATATATAATATGGAAGAAATAATGAATGTAGTTGATTTGGCTATTGGAAGGGCAGGAGCGATGACCATTACAGAAATTGCTAATTTAGGTAAGCCTTCTATTTTAGTACCACTTCCTAATGTTAGCCATAATCATCAATTCTATAATGCAAAGGTTTTAGAAAATATAGGAGCAGCTAAAATTATAATAAATGATGAATTAACAGGTAAGAAGTTAAATGAGGGAATAGAAGAAATTATATTAGATGTAGCAAAAATGCAACAAATGGGAGAAAATGCAACAAAAGTTTCGGTAACCCAAGTAGAAGAAAAAATTTATCAAGAAATAAAAAAATTAGTTGTTTAGCTTAAAATTATAAAAAAGAAAAGGAAAGAAAGAAATGCTTAAAAATATACAATTTAAAAAAGTTATATTTGCTTTATTTATTATCGGAATTATCATTATTAGTGCAGTGGGAATCTATTTTCTAAATTCCTTACAACTAATAAAAGAAGAAATTAAAGTAGGGCAAGAAATTAACATACAAGAATTACAAATAAAAGTCATATGGATAGTAGCAATAGCGTTAATAGTGTTTGCAATTGTTGGTTTAGTAACAGCTATTTTTTTATCTAAGTTTATTATTTATCCAATTAATAAATTAATTAAAAGTGCTGAAAAAATAGCAACAGAAGAAGAGAAAACAGGAAAAAAGACTACAAAAGGAAAAAAGAAAAATGATGCACAAGATTTAGAAAATGTATTAGGTGTTATGACTACTGAATTAAAAGAAAAATTAAGTGAAGTATCTACCCAAAAAAATCAAATTGAAACGATTTTACTTCATATGACAGATGGAATTATAGCTTTTAACATGAAAGGAGAAATTATTTTAATTAATCCAGCAGCTAAAAAGTCATTAAGTATTAGACCAGAAGATAATACTTTTGAGGATATTTTTAAAAAGTTTGAATTAGATATCAATATGGAAAAAGTAATCTATTTGGAAAATTGGACTTCAACTGAACAAAGAATTCAAGTAGAAGATAAATATATGAATGTATTTTTTGCACCATTTAAAAATGAAACAGATAGACCAGATGGTGTAATAGCTGTGATACAAGATATTACCGAACATGTAAAGTTGGATAATATGCAAAAAGAGTTTGTAGCAGATGTATCACATGAATTAAAAACTCCAATTACTTCTATTATGGGGTATGCAGATACCTTATTAGAAGCAGAATATGATAAAGAAACACAAGCAAAATTTTTGAATGTAATTGCTACAGAAGCAAGGAGAATGGCAAAGTTAGTTACCGATTTATTGACTCTATCAAGATATGATAATAATAATAAAATTGTACAAAAAGAAGCATTTGATTTAGGAGATTTAGTAAAAAAATGCCAAGATAAATTAGCCATTGAAATTAAAAAGAAAGAACATAAAGTAAATTGTTTTGTAACAGCAGATGTTCCACCAGTTTATGCAGATAAATATGATATTGAAAGAGTGGTTTTAAATATTTTGACTAATAGTATTAAATATACAAAAGATGGTGGGGAAATAAAAATATATGTAGGTTTTGTATACAATGATGCTTATATTAAGGTTTTTGATAATGGAATTGGAATTCCAGAAGAAGATTTAAACCGAATTTTTGAAAGATTTTATAGGGTGGACAAGGCACGTACTAGAGAAATGGGAGGTACAGGCTTGGGTCTTTCGATTGCAAAGGAAATTCTAGATAAAAATGGAGGAAGTATTGATATAAAAAGTGTTGTTGGAGAGGGTACAGAAGTAGTTGTACGAATTCCTACTAAACAATAATCAAAAAAAGAATGAGGTGAACCCCAATTATTAGACCAAAAATAGTTTAATAATTGGGGTTTGGTACAAAATATTTTAGGACTGTTTTTGTGATTTTTTATTTTTAGGGGAAAAATTCTTGTATAGTTTGATTAGAAGTTATTTCATTATCTGTCAAAAATATTTCATAAACTTCTATTCTAATTCCATTTGAATGCTCACCATGATAATACAACTCTACAAATCCAGTATTTTGTGGAATT
>JAAWGB010000027.1 GCA_022795075.1 Clostridia bacterium
TAGTAAATGTAAGGAAGTATTTCAGGCACCTCTCAAAGACGACACTTTGAGATTCTCCTAAAATACTTCCTAACATTTTCTAATTACGAAATACTTTCCGTTCTAATCTTTCTAAATTTTAGGATAGTTTGACATTTGGTTAAAGTATTGAATTGTAACAATCGTATAAAAAAATTAAAAAACTGCTTGACATTGCGAAAAATGACATATATAATGTTAAAAAAGCACATTTTGGAGGTATACAAAACACAATGCAAAATGAAAATGTATTCTATGCAACTAATCCATATAATCATCTAACAGATGAGCAAATCGTATCATCCATCAAAGAAGGAGATGAAAAAGCCTTATCCTACTTATTAGAAAAGTACAAAAATCTAGTCAATGTAAAAGTAGGAAAATATTTCATCATAGGAGCAGAAAAAGAAGACATCGTGCAAGAAGGAATGATTGGATTATTTAAAGCAATTAAAAATTTCAAAGAAGAAAAGCAAAACACATTCAAATCTTTTGCTAATATTTGTATTGAAAGACAATTAATCACAGCCATAAAAAGTTCCAATAGGCAAAAACATATGCCATTAAACTCCTATTTATCCTTAAACACAGCAGCTTATGACAATAATGAAGAAGACAGTGTAGAGCTAATTGATACCTTTAACAGCAAAACCATAGAAGATCCGTTAGAAACCGTTATGAAAAAAGAATATTATCAAGAAGTTGAAAATGCAGTAAATAGACACTTAAGTAAATTTGAAAAACAAGTATTAGATAGATTTATCAAAGGCGAAAGCTATGTAACCATTGCCGAGAAATTAGATTCGCCAGTAAAATCCGTAGATAATGCCATACAAAGAATACGAAAAAAAGCAATCAAAAATATGTTTAATGAAAATGATTAAGCAAATAAAAATAAAAAAGTTGTAAGAAATAAAAATCTAACAACTTTTTTTTTGTGGGGCTTCCAACGGGAATTGAACCCGTGACCTCTACCTTACCAAGGTAGCACTCTACCTACTGAGCTATGGAAGCATATAAAATAAAGACAAATACTTTTTTTGCACATCTTCAACAATATTAATTATACAACAAGAAATAAAAAAAGTAAACAATTTCTATTGACTTTTTTCAAAAAATACATTAAAATTATATTGGTAAGTAAAAATAACACTTACTAAATAAAATTCATAAAATAAAAACGAGTAAGAGAAAAGTAAGATAAAAGTTACTTTTAGAGAGAATTAGTCATAGGCTGAAAGCTAATTCAAGAAAACCTATCTGAAAACTAACTCTTCAAAAGTTCCTAGTGAATAAGCTAGGCGGAAAAGAACCGTTATCATCTTACAATTAAGTAAAAAATAGGATGGAACCGTGTAAATATTGCACTCCTACGAATAAAATATTATTTTGTTCGTAGGAGTTTTTTGATGAAGATTTTGGAGAGTAAAGTCAAAAAAAGGAGGAATTTTTATGATAAAAGTTACATTAAAAGATGGCTCAGTACTAGATGTACAAAAGGGAAGTTCAATTTTAGAAGTGGCTAAAAAAATAAGTGAAGGATTAGCAAGAAATGCTACTTGTGGTGAAGTAGATGGAAAAGTAAAAGATTTAAGATATGAGTTACAAGAAGACTGTAATTTAGTGATTCATACTTTTCAAAGTGAAGATATAGAAGGAAAGAAAGCATATTGGCACACTACTTCTCACATTATGGCACAAGCAGTAAAAAGGTTATTTCCAAGTGCCAAAATAGCAATTGGACCAGCCATTGACGAAGGTTTTTATTACGATTTTGATGTAGAAAAACCTTTTACAGATGAAGACAAAGCTAAGATTGAAGAAGAAATGAAAAAAATTATAAAAGAAGATTTAAAAATTGAAAGATTTTCTTTACCAAAGGAAAAAGCAATTGAATTAATGAAAGAAGAACCTTACAAAATTGAATTAATAGAAGAACTGCCAGAAGGTGAAGAAATTAGTTTTTACCAACAAGGTGATTTTACAGATTTATGTGCAGGGCCTCATTTAGAAAGTACAGGAAAAGTAAAAACAGTTAAAATTTTATCTTCATCAGGTGCTTATTGGAGAGGTAGCGAAAAAAATAAAATGTTACAAAGAATTTATGCCATTTCTTTCCCAAAAGCAAGTATGTTGCAAGAACACTTAGATTTTTTAGAAGAGGCTAGACAAAGAGATCATAGAAAAATAGGAAAAGAACAAGAATTATTTATGACACATGAATTAGTTGGTTCAGGTCTTCCAATGTATTTACCAAATGGTGCAACCATTAGAAGAATTTTAGAAAGATACATTGCTGACAAAGAAATAGCATTAGAATATCAACATGTGTATACACCATCTCTTGCCAATGTAGAGTTATACAAAACTAGCGGACATTGGGATCATTATAAAGATGACATGTTTCCAGTTATGAAATTGGAAAATGAAGAAATTGTATTAAGACCAATGAATTGTCCACATCACATGTTAATTTACAAAAATAAATTACATTCTTATCGTGATTTACCAATAAAAATAGGGGAATTAGCACATGATTTTAGATATGAATCAAGTGGAAGTGTTTGCGGACTAGAAAGAGTTCGTGAAATGTGTCAAAATGATGCTCATATATTTGTAACGCCACAACAAATTAAAACTGTATTTGGTGAAGTTGTTAAACTAATCTTATCGGTATATGAAGATTTTGGCTTTAATGATTATACATTCCGTTTATCTTTAAGAGATAAAAATGACAAAGAAAAATATTTTGATGATGACGAAATGTGGGAAACAGCAGAAAGCCAATTAAGAGAAATTTTAACAGAATTAGGAATTAACTTTTATGAAGCAGAAGGAGAAGCAGCTTTTTATGGACCAAAATTAGATGTTCAAATAAAAACAGCTATTGGGCATGACATTACTATATCAACTTGTCAATTAGATTTTTTATTACCACAAAGATTTGAATTAGAATACATTGCAGAAGACGGAAAAGCTCATCGACCAGTTGTTATTCATCGAGCAATATTAGGAACCTTTGATAGATTTTTATCATTCTTAATAGAAGAATACAAAGGAGCATTCCCAGCATGGCTTGCACCAACTCAAATTAAGATTTTACCAATCACAGACAATCAACATGAATATGCTAAAACATTAAAAGAACAATTTGTTCAAAAAGGAATGCGTGTAGCAGTAGATGATAGAAACGAAAAAATAGGTTACAAAATAAGAGAAGCACAACTAGAAAAAGTACCTTATATGTTAGTAATTGGAGAAAAAGAAGTAGAAACCAAACAAGTGGCAGTTCGTTCAAGAGAAGCAGGGGACTTGGGAACAATGTCAATATTAGATTTTGAAGAAAAAATACTAACAGAAATCGAAAAGAAAACAAAATAAAAAAATGGAAAGTGTCTAGCAAAAGGAAACTTTGGTAACACTTTCCAAAATGACAAAAACTTAACAAAAGAGATATCTAAAAATTGACAAAAAGGAGAGGAATGTAAATGAAAATTGGAATTGTAGGATTGCCAAATGTAGGAAAAAGTACAATGTTTAATAGTATTACAAAAGCGGGAGCAGAATGTGCTAATTATCCATTTTGTACAATTGAGCCAAATGTTGGCGTTGTACCAGTACCTGACCAAAGATTAGATGAGTTGACAAAAATGTATCACCCACAAAAAACCACTCATGCTGTGATTGAATTTGTTGATATTGCAGGTTTAGTAAAAGGAGCAAGTAAAGGAGAAGGTTTAGGAAATAAATTTTTATCCCATATTCGTGAAACAGATAGTATTTGTGAAGTAGTCAGATGTTTTGAAGACTCCAATGTGGTACATGTAGATGGAAATGTTGATCCAATTAGAGATATTGAAACCATTAATTTAGAATTGATTTTTGCTGATATTGAAACAGTTAATAAAAGATTGGATAAAGCAAGAAAAAATTTAAAGGCTGACAAAAAATATCAACAAGAAATTGATTTATTGGAAAAAATAAAGGAAAATTTGGAAAATGGTATTTCTGCTAGAGCAATTGATTTTAATGAAGAAGAACAAGCTTTTGTAAAAGAAATGTTTTTATTGACCACCAAACCAATTTTATATATTGCTAATGTTTCAGAACAACAGCTAGAAAATAGCGAAAATGATGAATTGGTAAAAAAGGTAAAAGATTATGCTGCTAAGGAAAATGCTGAAGTTATACCATTGTGTGTGAAGATTGAAGAAGAATTATCAGGCTTAGAAGAAGAAGATAAAAAAGAAATGTTAGAAGCTCTTGGACTAAATGAATCTGGATTAGATAAAGTTATTAAAAAAAGTTATGATTTATTAGGATTAATGTCATTTTTAACAGCAGGTGAGCCAGAAGTAAGAGCTTGGACGATTAAAAAAGGAACCAAAGCACCTCGGAGCTGCTGGAAAAATTCATTCTGATATTGAAAGAGGTTTTATTAAAGCAGAGGTTATTTCTTATTCTGATTTAATCAATGTTGGTTCAATGGTAGCTGCTAAAGAAAAAGGATTAGTACGTTCAGAGGGTAAAGAATATATTATGCAAGACGGTGATATTGTACTGTTTAAATTCAATGTATAATGTGTGTCATAATTTTGTCATTTAATTGTAATAAAAAAAATGAAAAAAAGTATTGACTTATCTTATTTTTAAGTATAAAATAATAAATGAAAACGAAAGAATTAGTATTTATATATTTTTTGAAAAAATTACTTAATTTATACAAAAATAGTATAATTAAGAACAATTATAAGAATACTAATAAAAAAATGTATAAAAAGAAAAGGAGAATTTAAAATGAAAAAATCAAATTTAATCAAATTATTTTCAATTTTAGTAATTAGTGTCATGACAATTATGTTTTGTACTGGTGTATTTGCAGCAGACAATGATACTTTCCAATCATTAACTTTAAACAATTCTAATAGTTCAGGTAATACTGGAACAAGCGGAAATAATGCTACTGGTAATAATACATCTAATAACCAAAATACAAAATCAAATAATACCAATACTAAAAATTCTAATACTAATAACTCAAATATGTATAATAATACTAATTTACCAAAAACAGGTATGGAAGATTCTATTCCAGTTGCCATGTTAATAGTTATATTTGGTATATCAGCTGTATATGCATATAAGAAAATAAAAGATTATAGAAATATATAAGATTAAGAATAGACAATAAAAATATAACTATTTTAATTAAATTAGAAAAGAATTAAATAAAAAGCTTTCTATTTTTTAAGAAAGCTTTTTTGTTTTGCTTTTAAAATAATGCGATTAGAATTCATATTATTGCAAGTAACTAAGGTTAAAATCTTTTCATTTTGGTTATAATTTAAAACAGGAGAAAGATCAGAAGGGGATACCTCATAAATATTATAAACTTCATAAATATATTGATTACTATTATTATCAAAAATAAAAATTTCATCATGAGAAGATAATGAAGATATTTTACTAAAAAATAGAGAATTATCGTAATTATGACCAGCAATACAAATATTTCCATTAACATTTGGTGTATCACCATAAAATTTACAAGGAGAAATTTTAAGCAATTCTTCTGTTAAATGAGAAAATACTGGATAATATAATTTGATTTTTGGGATTTCTATAATACCAAATAAACCATTATTATTTTCATTTTGATTTTCGGCAATATTTTCTGGTTTGCTGTATAATCGATAAATATTATAATTGGCAATTAAGCTATTAGAAAATTCTTCTTTTCGTTCTAATTGATAAAAATAAAAAGTACCGCTAAAAATCAGCACGATTAAAATAAAAAGGGAAAAAGCAAATTGGAATTTAAACCAATTTTTCTTTTCCTTCACTTTTTTAGTTTCTAATTTTGTACATAAAATTTGATTCATAATAAACTTAGTTTGTACAAAAAAAGTTAGAAACATACGTATAAAATTAATTTTGTTTGTCAACGGATTGTGGCATAACTTCAAATTTTATTTCAAAACATGGAAATTCTTGTAATTCGTTTTCTTCTAGACAATCTAAATAAATGTCTAATTCATCTAAGTTTCTGCATGCTGCTATGATAATGGGATTTAATTCATATTTGAACATTAATTCTAATCCTAAATCGAATGCTTTTGTAATCGAACCTTTTTCCTTTTCACGAATCAAGCGAAAACTTTCTTTAAATCTAGCTGTACTAGAATTTTTAAATCGATCTAAAGGAAGTATATATAAATTTTCTATTACATCTTGCAAGGTTCGATATTGTTGATTCGAATTTTGATAAATTTCTTTTACTTCTTCATATAAAAATGGTAAATAGGCTTTTTGTTCTTTTTCTGATATTAGTAAAACATGATTGTCATAAGGTTCTAATTCAATATCTATTTTTTTGCTATCTTTTTCAATAACTGAAGAAACCATTGGATTGACTTTTTTGATTTTCTTATTGGAAATTGCTAATGACAAATTAATAGCAGAGTTTAGAATAGTTGTATGAATCGTTTCAAATTCCAAAATTTTATGAGATAAATCTTCTCTTTGTTTGTTATATTCTACTAAATTTGCTTTGATTTCATTACTGTTATTTTCTAAACTTTTGTCATATAGGGCAATTGTGGAAGTTAAGTCTTCATCTAGTTTCGTCATTAATTCTTGTAAGGTTTTTATTTTTTCAAAGGATTCTTTTAATAAAGTAACAATTTCATAAAAAGTGTCTAATTTGTTTTTATCCAAAGATTCTGAGATGGCTATCATATTGGTTGTAATGGATAAAAGATTCATTTTTTTATTATTATATAAATTCATAATTTCTTTTAGTGATTCTTTTTCCGCTTTTAGATTGCCAATTAAATCTGTTTGTATAAAATGATCTAACATATCAAAATGATAAAAAAGCATAGTATCCTCCTAAATCTTTTGTAATATAATTTATTATATCAGAAAAATGTAAAAAAAAATATTACAATTTTATGACATTATTTTTTATGACAGGGTAGTAAGCAATTCAAACAATCCTATTGCTACCATAAAAACATAACAACCAGTCAATGGAATTGACATTTTAAAACCAGTTGCACGATATAACTGAAAAAAGCTAATACAAAAATTAAATATTTCACTAATCATAATAGCCAAAAGATAGCCAGTTAAACCAAAAGATGGTAATAAAAAATACAAAATACTAATTACCAAAGCCAAATCCAAAATATTACAAATCATGACGCCAAATTGCTTATTTAAACCTTTTAAGATATTATCTATAATATTGTCTGCATACATAAATAAAACAAGAGGAGAAAGGATTTTGATGTAAGTAGCACATTCTAAATTGTGAAATACCCTATAACTAATTTCATTAGCAAAGAAAAAGAAAATAATAGAAATAGCCAAAGAAAATAGAGAAGTAGCCCAAAATACCTTTTGGCAAATTTCTAATATTCTTTTTTTATATTGTTTAGAAAGTAAACTAGAAAATTCAGGTATGAGTAAATTACTAAAAGATTGAATAAATACATTTGGAAACATTAACAAAGACATGGTCATTCCATTAATTTTTCCGTATTCTGCTAAAGCTATACTATAAGGCAAGCCAAATAAGACTAATCGACTTGGTATCATAAATTGCTTAAGAGTAGATAAGCCTGAACGAATGTAAGATGTAATAGAAACAGGAAATGTTATTTTTAAAATTCTTTTTTTAAAGGTAATAGAGTTAATACTTTTTGCCCAAAAATAAAGTTTATCTATTTTGTATAAAATGAATAACAAGCAACAAGAACAAACTTCAGAAATTACATCTGCTAAAATTAAACTTATACAAATATTTTCTACGGTTCGATTTTCGTAGAAATTTAATAATAGGATACTTGCTAAAATTTTAATTAATAATTCAAATAGTTGTGAAAAAGCAGTTTTATAACCTTTTCGAACAGCAGAAAAATAACCATTTAATACACTGGATATAGCAATAAAGGGCAAACCAATCGCAATTAAATATATAGGGCTACTAGATACCATGCTATTTAACCAATTTTTAGAAATGCTATTCGAAAATAACAAGACGAAAAAGCTACTTCCTAATCCTAATAATAAGGAAAAAAACAAACAACTTTTTACAGCTTTTAATCCATTTCGGTAATTTTTTTGTGCAAATTGTTCGGAAACAAGACAAGTACAAGCAATTGTTAGTCCAGAACTTGCCAAAGTAATGGCAAAAAAATAAACTGACATAACTAAACTAAATACGCCAACTGCTTCTGAGCCAATTTTGTTAGAAACATATAAACTAAATACCATGCTAATACATTTCATAATAAAAGATGTTACTGTTAAAATGATTCCATTTATCAAAAATTTTTTTGCTTTTCTCAAATTATCACCTTTTAATAACTATTATTTTTTTTAGTTAAATATGAAAATTACTAGAATTTCTATTATTTTTATGATATATTGGGAAATATAAAAATAATAATTGGAAGGAGCATTTAAATGAAAAAAGCAAGTGAAAAAGATAGCATGCAATACCAGCCTCAAAACGATAAACCATATAAGTTAAATATGATTTTGATATTTATGATATTTTTCATCATACTAATTTTGTCTTCTTTCTATGTTAGTTATGTAAGAGATTTAATTTTTCAAAATATCTATCAAAATATAGCAGAATTAAGTCAGCAAACATCAACACAACTAAATTTGTCGATTACCGATCAAAAGAACTTTGTTGAAATTATGGTAGAATCAATTAATAGAGGATATTTTGAAACAACACAAGAAATTTTTGAGCGTTATCAAGAAGATTTAGAAAATTATCACTTTACAAGATTAGTAGTTTTAGACAAGCAAGGAAATGGAATAACTAGTGATGGGCATACAGTAACGAATTATCCTAATATTGAAGAATTTTTTGCACAAGATGAAGTTTATGTATCTGAAAATAGACCAAGTACCGTTTCTGATAATCAAGTCAATATTTATGCTCAGACTTTTCAATTAAATGGAGAAGAAAAAGTACTGATGGCAACTATAAATACTTCTAAATACCAAGAAATTTTGTTAAGAAGATTATTTGGAAAAGGTGGAACCTATTTAATTAACAATGATGGAACAGTTTTAATAGACTCCTTTAATAATATAAAAGAAAGTAATGCTAATATCTATGAATATATTAAAAATAGATTTACACCAACAGCTAATAAAGAAAAACAAAAAATTGATGAAATGGCAAAAGCCATTAAAAATAAACAAACTGGAACTTTCGATGCGAAACTTGGAGCAGATACCTATTTTATTCATTATGAAAAAGTTAATATCAATGATTGGTATGTTGTTACCACAGCATCAGATGATACCATTGCAAAAGAATTACTAAAATTAGTAGCTATATCAGTTGGACTATGTTTAGTTATTAATTTATTAATTATTAGTATGACAATTTATATTGATATTTCTAACCAAAAGAAAAATCGAAAATTATATAAAATGGCTTATATAGATTCTGTAACATTATTGGGTAATGACGCTTATTTTAAAGAAAATGGTACCATTTATTTACAAGATGAATCCATTAAACACAAATATATTATTACACTAGATATCAATAAATTTAAAGCTTTAAATAACATTTATGGTTATGGTTTTTGTAATGAACTACTAAAAATATTAGGAGAAACATTAACTAAAATTATGCCAAAAAACAATATCACTTGTAGAATATCAAATGATATATTTGCTAGTTTATTTCACTATGAAAAAAATATCAATTCACTATTAGAAAAAATACTAAAAGAACTTTCTAATATCAAAATAGGGGATAGTAACATTCCTATTAATTTGAGTATAGGAGCTTGTAAAATTCATTTAAAAGATACTGATATTAATAAACTTTTAGATAAATCTTATTTGGCACGTGCCCAAATAAAAGGACAATATCATTCACATTATTATTTATTTGATGAAAAATTAGAAAATGAATTATTAGAAGAACAAGAAATTGAATCTTGTATGGAACAAGCCTTAGAAAATAAGGAATTTAAAGTTATTTATCAACCTAAAACAGCTACCTCTAACGAAAAAATGGTAGGGGCAGAAACTTTAGTTAGATGGTATAAAGATGACCAAATTATTCCGCCTAATAAGTTTATTCCTTTATTTGAGAAAAATAAATTTATTATAAAATTGGATCTTTATATCTTTGAACAAGTTTGTAAAGATTTAGCTCAGTGGAGAGAAAAATATCAATATATGCCAACCATATCCATTAATCTTTCAAAAGAACATTTTATTGACGAAAATTTTATTGATGAATATGTAAAAATATGTAAGCATTATCAAATACAAACAAATTGCATTGATTTAGAAATTACAGAAAGTGCTACAATTGATTCCAATATCGATATTTTAAAGGTATTTCGTAACATGAAAGAAAAAGGATTTATTCTTTCAATTGATGATTTTGGAACAGGTTATTCTTCTCTTAGTCTATTACAAAATATGCCAATTGATATTATTAAGATTGATAAAGTTTTTGTTGATAAGGCAGACTTAACAACCAACAAAAATATTATTAATTATATCTTATTAATTGCCAAAAGTTTAGGCGTAAAAACAATTGTAGAAGGTGTTGAAACAAAAGAGCAAATGGAATTTATAAGAGATATTAAGGCAGATATGATACAAGGATATTATTATTCCAAACCATTACTAAAAGATGATTTTGAAAAATATTTTAATAAAAATAAATAAAAAAAGCTTTCAAAATTTACATAATTTCATATTATATATAAATATAATTTGAAAGGAGGATACTAAATTTTGGAAGTAACGAACAAAAAAATAGGATTTGTCTTAACAGGATCTTTTTGTACTTTTAGTAAAACAATACCTAAAATGAAAGAGTTAATCGATAAAGGTGCAGAAATTATTCCTGTTATGTCATATAATGGTTATTCACTCGATACAAAGTTTGGAAAGGCGAAAGATTTTATTGAACAAATTGAAAACATAACTGGCAAAAAAGTCATTCATACGATTCAAGATGCCGAACCGATTGGACCTAAGAAAATGACAGATGTTATGGTTATTGCACCATGTTCTGGAAATACGATGTCTAAATTGGCTTGTGATATTATCGATACACCTGCTACTATGGCAGCAAAGTCACATTTAAGAAATGGTTTTCCCTTGGTCATAGCTCCTTCTACTAATAATGGATTAAGTGGAAATGCTGAAAATTTAGGTCGATTACTTAATAGAAGAAATTATTATTTTGTGCCTTTTAGACAAGATAATCCAATTACGAAACCTCGCTCCATTGTATTTGATTTTGAATCTTTAATAAAAACAATAGAATATGCTTTAGATGGTGAACAAATTAGTCCCATATTATTATAACATGCTAGTAGACTACTACTATCAACCTAAATAATATTATTAACAAACAAGAGAGTGAATGGAAAGTAATTGAAGTAGAAATTCTTGATTTATTTTATGGAAAGAGTTCACGCCTTTGGCGTGGAAGGGTGCCATAAAATGAATTTAGAATTTCTTTGAAAATTACTTGACCCGAACTCTCTTGTTTTTTAGTAATATTATTTAGGTTGACAAGTTCTGCTACCATACTAAAATGGTAATATAGAAAAAGGAGAATTTATGAACAAAAACAGAGAATTAAAAATCTTAGGAATTAGCATTTGGAAAATATTTGCCTATTTTATTTTATATAGCTTTATTGGTTATATCATAGAAACTATATTTGGTATACTAACAACAGGATTATGGCAATCACGCCAAAGTTTTTTGTATGGTCCTTTTTGCGGAATATATGGAGTAGGAGCTGTTATTATAATTGTATTTTCTAAGTTTTTTAACAAAAACAATTTTACCTTGTTTTTAGGAGGTTATGCAATTGGATCAATAACAGAATATTTAACTAGCTTATTAGTAGAACTTATCTTACATACCAAATGGTGGGATTACAGCAACAATATTTTAAATATTAATGGAAGAGTTTGTTTATTATATTCTGTATTTTGGGGGATTTTAACAATATTTTTAATAAAGAAATTGAATCCTTTTATCGACAAAATAATGAAAAAAATAGTATCTAAAGTTCCTATAAAATGGATCCAAGCTTTTCTTGCTTGCTTGATTTTATTTTTAATGGCAGATTGTATAGTAACTTGTTATGCACAAGATATTTTTGTAACAAGAATGATTATCGAACAGGATATACAAACAACAGACAGACTAAGTAGGGAAGAGGAGTATCAAATGATACAAGAAAAAAATCAGCTATTTCATTTTATATCAACTTATTGGAATGATAAAAAAATGATTCAAACTTTTCCCAATATGAAGATAGAAGATAGAAATGGCAATATAATTTACTTAGATAGTTTATTGCCAGAAATACAACCATATTATAAGAAGATATTTGAAAAATAGTTACAGTTTATCAATCTGATTTATTGTAAGTTTATATATTTATGATTAAATATTGTAATGAAAAATAGGAGTAAAACATGAATTATAAGATTGTAAATGGCTCTATATCTTATGGAGCAGAAACAATAATAGAAGAAATTAATTTTGAAATAAAAGAAAAAGACAAAATTGCTATTATTGGTAAGAATGGCAGTGGTAAAACTAGTTTATTAAAATCGATTGTAAATAATGAAATGTTAGAAGAAGGAATTGGACAAGAAAAGTTTGGAATTTATAAACAAGGTTCACCAAGTATTGGATATTTAAAACAAATAGAATTTGAAAACTCTGATGATACTTTTTTACAAGAAATCTTGAAATCTTATGAAACCATTATCAAACTAGAAGAAAAAATAAAAGATGCCCAAAGAAAACTTCAAACACAAACAGATGAAAAACTAATAAAAGAGTATACTGAAAATTTAGAAAAATATGAGTTATATGGTGGTTATACTTACCAAAAAGAATATGAAACAGCTATACGAAAATTTGGTTTTACCAATCAAGATAAAAATAAAAGAATCAAAGAATTTTCTGGTGGACAAAGAACCAAAATTGCTTTTTTAAAATTGTTACTTAGTAAACCAGATATCTTATTATTAGATGAACCTACTAATCATTTAGATATAACAACCATAGAATGGCTAGAGGGCTATTTAAAAAATTACCCAAAAGCAGTGGTTATTGTTTCACATGATAGAATGTTTTTAGATAAAATTGTAAATAAGGTATATGAAATAGAATATGCTGAACTTACTAAATACACAGGAAATTATTCTTCTTTTGAAAAACAAAAAAGAATCAATTATGAAAAACAATTAAAAGACTATGAATATCAAACGCAAGAAATAAAAAGATTACAAGCTATTGCCGATCGATTTCGATACAAACCAACAAAAGCCAAAATGGCACTTTCAAAACTGAAACAAATTGAACATATGCACATTATAGAAGAACCCAATCAATATGATTTAAGAACTTTTCATACCAATTTTCATATACCAGTTGAAAGTGGTAATTTAGTATTATCGGTTAAAAATTTGCAAATAGGCTATCAAAATCCTTTTGCCCAAATATCTTTTGAATTATATAAAGGTCAAAAACTTGCTATTATTGGAGAAAATGGAAAAGGAAAATCTACTTTACTAAAAACATTGATGGGACATATTCCTAAAATAAGTGGAGAATATGAATATGGTTATCATGTAAAAAAAGAATACTTTGACCAACAAATGGATTCTCTTGACCCCAATAGTACCATTTTTGATGATTTTAGTAAAGAATTTCCTAATTTAGGAACCACTAAAATAAGACAAGCTTTAGGCTCATTTTTATTTTCTGGAGAAGATGTTTTCAAAGAAATTAAGGTGTTATCAGGTGGAGAAAAAGTAAGACTAGAACTTTGTAAAATATTTAAAAAAGAGGCTAATTTATTACTATTAGATGAGCCTACTAATCACATGGATATAGTTGGAAAAGAAAGCTTAGAAAATATATTAAAAGAATATAAAGGAAGTTTAATTTTTGTTTCACATGACCGATATTTTGCAAATAAAATAGCAGATTCTATACTTGCATTTGAACCTAAAGGAGTGGTTTATTTTAAGGGCACTTATGAGGAATATTGTAACAACAAAGAAAATCGAAATGACGAAGATAAAATAGAAGAAAAAACACCAAATCATAAAGTAAACAAAACCAACAATCAATATTGGCAAAATAAAGAAAAGACTAAAAGAGAGAATAAAATTAATAAATTAGAATTACAAATCGAAGAATTAGAAAATGAGATAAAGTTACTTAAAAATGAAATGGATAATGAAAGTATTTGTAGCGATTACATTAAATTAAAAGAATTACAAGATAACATACAAGAACTAGAAGAGGAATTGGAAGAAAGAATGCTAGAATGGGAAGAATTAAATGAAAATCATATCAATTCATAGTTTGACAATTATGTTAATTTATAGTATAATCTAATTACACTTAATGTAGAAAAAGGAGGAAATATTACATGACAAATGAAACAAAAGTTGCTTTGACAGAACTTATGGAACGGAAGGATTTGAAAGGAATAGCCATCATCATCCATTCTTCCAATTCATCTGACGTTTTTTCATCATGTTCTTATGATTTAAAGCTCTTTGAAGATATTTCAATGGGTGCAGTAATAGCTGTTGTTGAAAAGGCATATCAACAAAAAGTTATTGAAACAACGAAGCAACTAAAAGAAATAGGAAAGCAGCTTGAAGAAGCGGAAAAGAAACTTGAAGAAAAAATAAAAGAAGCACAATCCATGAAGTAAACTAATATTTTCTAAAATTTAACAAGCACGAATTCCACGATAGCTTTATATAGTAGGAATTCGTGCTTGTTGAATTTTGATAAAAACAAAAAACGAACATTTTTTTGAAAAAACTATTGACAAAGAAAAAATGTTCGTATATAATTACCTTAAAGAACGAACAAAGTTTCTAAAAAGGAGAGATTAATATGAAAATTAAAATTGTAAACAAAAAGAAATTTTTAAGAAGTTGCATCCTATTAATGGGAATTATAATAGTTGCAGTATTAGGAATAAACAATACTTATTCAAAAGCAGAAATAACCTATAAAGAAGATTATATTATAAAAGGTGATACATTATGGTCAATTGCAGAAAATGAAGTAAACACAAATAATTATTATAAAAATAAAGACATTCGAAAAGTTATGTATGAAATCAAAGAATTAAATAATATTAAAAACGAAAATTTAGAAATTGGGCAGAAGATAATTATTCCTAATTTATAATTTGTTAAAAAAATGAGGAAGGAACAAATCGAAAAAAATTTCCAATTTGTTCCTTCCTCTCCTCATTGTCGTTTCAGTTATTTATTTTGAAATAATAACATCTTTTTTTGATATCCAAGCGAAATGATTGTCTTCTAAAAGAATTTCCATCATTATAATATCACTTTGCCTTACATATGCCATTTTTCCAGTCAATTCAAACTTTTGCGACTCTGTGACGGTGTCTACATTCCGTCCAAAAGGGTCATCATAATGAATTTTTGCAACTTCTTTTACTACTGTTGCATCTTTTCCTGCAACTTTTGCATCAAATTTAGGATGTTTCACTTCATAATAAACGACTGCTACCAGTATTATTAATACTAAGCTAATGATGAATAGTGCTGATCCCAGTTTTTTCTTGATTTTCTCATTCATAATCAAGCCCTCCTATACTTTTACCTTTTTGGGTTTATTGTGATACTTATTGTATCACAGTAAACCTAAAATTTCAATATTAACTTAGAATACTTTTATAGATTAGCCAAAGGATTGCTCTCAACGGCATGACGAACTTGGTCATTACTAACGTGTGTATATATTTCAGTTGTAGCAATGCTTTCATGTCCTAAAAGTTCTTGTAAGGCTCGAATATCAACTTGACCATACTGATACATCAAAGTAGCAGCTGTGTGTCTCAATTTATGAACAGAATACTTTTTCGTATCTAAACCAGCAGCTTGTAATTGTTTGGTAACTACATTTTCTACCGTTCGATTACTAATTCGAGATTTTCTTTCACTTAAGAAAAGAGCTTTTTCAGAAAATTTACTATCATGCTTAATACCTTCTTTTGGTCGTACCTCTAAATAATCTGCAATAGCCTTCATACAAGCTTTATTTAAATAAATCGTTCTTTCTTTATTACCTTTACCAATAACATTTAACTTACAATCTTCAAAATTAATATCACGAATATTAATGCCAACCAATTCAGAAAGACGCATGCCACAATTTAAAAATAAAGTAATAATAGCATAATCACGTTCACAATTTCGATTATCTTCATTAGAAGTAATATCTAAAAGCTTTTTACTATCTTCTAAAGAAAGATATTTTGGTAATCTTTTATCTAATTTTGGTGTTTCCAAGTCTTGTGCTGGATTTACATCTATAAGTTTTGCCTTTCGGCTCAAATAATTAAAAAAGATACGAATGGTTGAAATTTTTCTAGCCCTAGTAGTTGCTTTGCTGTGAAATTCACGAGTTAAATAAGAAACAAAAGCATGTATATCATCTAATGTAATTCTTTTAATCGTATCAATTGTCATATCATCAATTTGGATTTCCTTCCAATTAGTTTCTTCTGTTTGATGAAAATGTAACTTAATAAATTTTAAAAACATAGCTAAATCATAATTATATTCCTTAATACTATTGGGAGATTTATTTAAAATAGTAATAGAATAGTCCAAAAAAGAATTCAAAAATTCCGGATTATTTTCTCTTTTTATCATCAGTTTTCCTGCCTTTCAAAAAGTTAAAATTTAGTATACTTTATTCTTGTATCACGAAGGTTACAATTGCGTGACTATCTAAATTATCGTGAAACACAGATTGATTATAACACAAATTATATTCTATATTTTTATCAGTTTTATTCAGTAATACTATCATAACACTTTTATCAGGATTTTTAAAGGCTAGTACAGAAATATTTTCAGAAAATTTATTAAAATGAATCCTTTTAGCAAAAGGTTTCAAAAATTTTGCAAAATGTGAAACATAGTAAAAGGCAGGTGTTTTTATCAAATCATTTCCTTTTTTATTAATCATAATAAGGCTATTGCAATAATTTTTTACATGATTGGGACCACCTTTATAATCCAAAACAATATTCCAATCAATAAAACCATTGGTTCCATGATTAAAATCTTCCATAATCTCATAAGCATACATTTCCGCATTAAAAAGCTCATCTTGGGGCTTAAAATGAGAATAACCTGTACAACCTTCAGTATGAAACAATAAAAGATTAGGAAACATATGACGCAATCGTTCTAAGCTTTCAAAGTGACCACCTGTATACCAATGAAAAGCAATCCCGCTTTGCATAATTTAAAGCATTGTAATCAATTAAAGTTTCTAAACTTCTTTCTAATACTATATCTTTGTTATGATCCCATATTAAAAATTTTGTTTGTATACCATTTGTTTGAAAAGTAGGGAATAGGTAATTTTTCAATAAATCTGCTTCTTCTGCTGAAGTGTATAGGCAAGACTCCCATATTTGCTTAGCATTTGGTTCATTTTGCAAAGTCATATAAGAAATAGGAATAGCTTCACTTTGGTAACTTTGAACAAATTTAACAAGATATTTGGCCCATAAATTTTTATAAGAAGGTAATAACTTACCACCACCAAATAAATGTTGATTATCTTTCATAAAAGCAGGGGGGGACCAAGCAGAAGCAAGAAATTTTAGATTTTTATTTCTTTTTTGCGCAGATTTAATAATTGGTATGACATATTTTAAATCACGATTAATACTAAAATCAGATAAATCTTTTTTAGTAGCATAAGAATAGCTATCTAATGAAAAATCACAACTTCCAATTGAGATTCTAGCAAATTGATAATTTAAATTTTCTTTTGCAAAATATTCATCTAGGATTTGATTGGCTAAATTCTTTTCTAATTTACTTAAAACATAACAAGAACTCTCTGTTAAGGCTCCTCCAAATCCTAGAAATTCTTGAAAAGTAAGACTGGGATAAATACTAATTACTTGATTTTGCGTTCTTTTTGAAGGTGAAGAAAATTTTACAGAAGATGAATGAAGTAATAAGTTTCTTTTTAAATTGGTTTCTATTTTTTCTATTTTCATGTTTGTAGTTTATGCAATAAAAAATAGAATATGTATAGAAAGACCTACAAAAACTATATAAAAGTCAACTTAAACTATATGCTACAAAAGATATTAACGAATTGAAAGTAATTGAAGTAGAAATTCTTAACTATTTTATGACACCCTTTCAAAACAAGTTTGAACATTTTCCATAAAATAGTGTTAGAATTTCTATGAAAATTAATTGAACGAGCAAGTATCTTTTGTATTATATAGTTTAAGTTCACTTTATCCTAAGTATCTATTTAATTGTAGTTGCGAAATCCCTTTTTTTATGCTATTATGCTAATATATTTTAAGGTGAATAAATTTTATATAAAAGAAGGTGATTCGAATGTCTCGAAAAAAAGAAGAAGAATATATTCCCAAAGCCTTTCGAAAAAATAAAAAACTAGAAGAAACTGATAAAGAAAACAAAAAGAAAAGTAAAAAGAAAAATAAAAAATCCAAAAAACAAAATAAGAAAAAAAAATTAAAAAAGGTAATCTTAAGCCTTGTTTTCCTAACAATTTTGACAATTGGAATATTGTTAGGAATATCAGCACATCAATGGAAAACGCTTGCCAAAGAAATGTTACGTAACGAAAATTCTATTGTTTTTGACATAGATGGAAACCAAATTGCTAAATTAGGATGTGAAAGAAAAAACGAAACCATTTCCTCATCCAATATTCCAAAAAACTTAAAAAATGCTTATGTTTCAATTGAAGATGAACGTTTTTATACACATGTAGGAATTGACGTAAAAAGAACAGGAGGGGCCATATTATCTTATATTACACATTTTGGTAAATCTTCTTATGGGGGAAGTACTATCACGCAACAATTAGTCAAAAATTTAACAGGAGATACCACTGATAGTATAACAAGAAAAGTAACAGAATGGTGGAAAGCATGGCAATTAGAAACTTGTTTATCCAAAGATGAAATTTTAGATGCTTATTTAAACATTATATACATAGGACCTAATATGTATGGAATTGAAACAGGTGCAATCTATTATTTTAATAAATCTTCCAAAGATTTAACCTTAGAAGAATGCGCATTTTTAGCAGGCATTAATCATTCGCCCAATTCTTATAATCCTTTTGAAGGAAAAGAAAATAATGAAAAAATTAATAAAAGAACGAAAACCGTTCTTTCTAAAATGTTAGAATTAAATTATATTAATGAAGAAGAATATCAACTAGCAATTAATCATTTAGACAAGGGACTTGCATTTAAGAAAGGACAAATTGAATCAGAAGAGGCTGTATATTCTTATCATACAGATGCTCTTATTTTAGAAGTTACAGAAGATATCGCTAAAAAATATCATATTTCTAAAACTTTTGCAACAAATTACATGAATATGGCAGGATTAAGCATATATAGTACACAAGATAGTAAAGTTCAAGAAAAAACAGAAACAGAATTTGAAAAGTCTAAATATAGTCGACCATCTAAAAATGCAGGTGCTAACTCTTCGCAAGCTGCCATGGTTATTATTGATCATAAAACTGGATATGTAGTAGGATGTACAGGAGGATTAGGAAAAAAAACAAAGGCACGTTCTTTAAACAGAGCTACACAAAGTGTTAGACAAACTGGTTCTTCCATTAAACCATTGTCAATTTTAGTACCAGCCATTGATAAAAAGATTATTACAGGAGCTTCTATTTATGATGACACAGAACGTGATTTTGCCCAAGGGTATCATCCAACAGATTATAATCCTTCTTTAGGAAAAATAACAGTTAGAAGAGCAGTAGAATCTTCCCAAAATATTCCTTTTGTAGAAATTATGGAACAATTAAACCCCAAAAATTCTATCCAATATTTAAAAAAGATGGGAATTACATCTTTAACCAAAGAAGATGAAACTTTAGTTTTAGCTTTAGGTGGGCTACAAAAAGGAATTAGCCCCTTAGAGATGGCAGGAGCTTATAGTATGATTGCCAACGATGGAGAATATATTGAACCAACTTTTTATTCTGTTATTGAAAATGAAGCTGGAAAAACAATTATGAAAACAAAACAAAAGAAAAAAAGAGTTGTATCAAAAGAAGTTGCCTATATTGTAAAAAATATATTAACACAACCAGTTATTGGAACGAATGGAACAGCAACTTACTGTAAAATAGCTGGTGTAGATGTAGCAGCCAAAACAGGAACAACAGATGAGAATTATGATAGATGGCTTTGTGGTTTTACGCCATATTATACTGCTGTAACATGGTATGGCTATGATGAAAATGAATCAATTGAGTTTAATAAAAAAAATCCAGCAGGCTTGTTGTGGGCTAATGTTATGTCAAGGATTCATACTGGTTTGAATCATGCTACATTTGAAAAACCAAACTCTGTATCTAGTTGTACCATATGTTCAGAAACTGGAAAAAAGGCGACTACAGGTTGCCAAAATACTTATACAGAATATTTTCTATGGCTAACTACCCCTAGCTTATGTGACAAACATGTAGGTTCAGCTTTAGAAGAAAATTCTACTCATACTCCACAACAAAAAGTAGAAGAAATTATACAAGGTATTACACAAGATATTGATGCAGAAGATCCTCAACAAATGTTACCAACTACTAATTCTAACAATAACTCAAATCTTACTAATCATACCATAACTAATCAAACAACAAATTCTACATCAACAACCAATAATTCTATAAATAGCACGAATAATATTCACACAAATACCAATACTTCAACGAATCAAACTAATACCAATATAACGAACAATACTACTACAGATATTTCAGAAAATCAGATGACAAGCAATACTTATACAAATGTACTAAATAATAATACAAATTCTAACTCATCGTCTAAGAAAAATACTATAACGAATTAACCAATTGTAATTGCTAGAAAGGAGAAAAAATGATTAAAATTAAATTTTTAAAAAATCAAAATAAGGTAGTGGCTTATGATGATGAAATTGAAATTGGTGCATGTGAATTTAAAGAATTAGGGGATACATGGAATATAATTCATACTGTAGTAGATAGCAAATATCAAGGTCAAGGAATTGCAAAAACATTAGTAACATGTATTATTAAAAATTCAGAGAAATATAATAAAAAGCTTATAGCAGAATGTTCTTATGCAAAAAAGATAATTGATTTTTTGGAATAAAAGTAATTACCAAATTTACAATTCATAGGGCAGGTAATTAAGTTGAAAATTATCTGTCTTTTATGGTATAATCAAAACATCAATTAGTAATTTATCGAGCAAATACATTATAATTGAATGGTAGCCTAACAAGCCATTGTTAAAAAAGTGAATAAATAGTAGAATAATGCTTGTAAGGAGGAAAATATATATGGAAGATAAGAAAAATTTTGGTAAGTATATAACAGAAAAAAGAAAAGCAGTTGGTTTGACACAAGAAGAACTTGCAAATAAACTATATGTAATTCCCACAACTGTTTCAAAATGGGAAAGGGGTATTACATATCCAGATATAACAATGATTACTAATCTTTGTAAAGAACTCCATATTTCTGAACACGAATTTTTTACTGCTTGTGATGATGAAACAATGAATCAAGAGAAAAGAGAAATAAAGAGATATAGAACTATAAAAAAAATAATTTACTATTGTATTTCTATTGGGTATATAATTGCTTTAATTACTTGTTTTATTTGTAATTTAGCAATAGACCATAAAACGTCGTGGTTTCTAATTGTTTTGACTTCAATAGGAATATCATTTTCTATTACTAATTTACCATTTTATTTAAAAAAAGATAAATATAGAGTGGCGAAAATTTCGTTTATTGTAACTATATTAATTTATATGCTCTTGTTTATTACGAATTTAGTTAGTAATGATAATTGGGTGTTTCAAGCATTTGCTATTGCTACTTTTGAATTTATATTATTATGGTTAGGAATAGTAATTTTTACTTTTACAAAAATAGATAAATGTTATAAAATATCTATTGCTTTAATATTGTTATCAATTTGTACTGCTTTTACAAATCCATTTTGTGAAAAAATACTTAATATAGTTAGTCAATCTGATAATACTTACAATATAATTGTTGCTATTTTACTAGTAATAATTGCTATTCTTATTAGTGTAAAAAGATTTTTAAGTAAAAAATGTAGTGAATGAAAAATAAAGAAAGCGAGAAATTACATGTATACTGTTAGATGTAAATAAATGAGTTTACATCTAATTTTTTTGGTT
>JAAWGB010000028.1 GCA_022795075.1 Clostridia bacterium
CTTTTGATGGGGACATATTCTTCCGCAAACGCCTTGTAACACAGTCGTTTCCGATAATATTTCATAAGCTTTTTGATAATTTTGTTGTTTGATTTGCTCTATAAATTGAGGAATGTTGTTTCCTAATGGACATCCTTTTATAGAACATGGCTTTACTTTACAATTTAAACAATAACTAGCTTTTTCATTTATTTCTTTCATTTTTATTCCTCTAATATTCAAACTATTTTTTGTATTTTATTATAAAATTCTTCCTATGTCAATAAATTATCAATGTCCTGACCGATTGTTTGTTACCATTCACTACTAGCACCATTCAAACTTACAAAAGACTACAATAACAATATTGTTCGGATTTGAATGTAACATATAATTATGATTAAAGACAGCCTTACACTGTCTTTTTCTTAATTTTCTTGTATGACTAATTTTAAATCACGAATAAAATCAACTTTTTTGGTTTCATCTCGAAGTAAGGCAGCTGGATGCCAAGTTGGCATATATTTAATCCCCTTTTTTTCAATCCACTTGCCCCTAGAAGCTGTAATGCCATATTCTTTACCTAAAATATTTTTAAGTGCAACACTTCCGAAGTAACACAATAATTTTTGGCTTTACCAAAAGTACTTGATTTCTCAAATAATTTAAACATGCAAAAGCCTCATCATCTTCTGGATTTCGATTAGCTGGCGGTCTACATTTTACAATATTGGCAATATAAACCTCTTCTCTTTTTATGCCAACTGTCTGAAATGCCATATCCATTAATTTTCCTGCTCTTCCTACAAATGGTTCTCCGAAGTCTATCTTCATCTGCTCCTGGTCCTTCTCCAATAAACATGATTTTTGCCTCTTTGTTCCCTACACCAAAAACAATATTTTGCCTTGTTTTACATAGTTTACATCTATTGCAATTTATAATTGATTCTTCTAATTCTTCCCATGTTTCAAACATATTCTACTCCTTTTACTACAACTTAAATTTATGATATTACTTTTCTTTTACCTAGAAACCAAATTATAATTTTATTTTACACATTTTTCTATTAATTCTATTTTTCTATTTTGTTTCGTATCTATCTTAGCCTTGCATCCAACTGGTATAACTGTTTTTGTTTCAATGTGACCAAAATTATTTGATTGAATGATTGGAAACGAATATTGTTTTCCAATTACATCTAAGATAATTTGTTCAAAACGAATCTTACTTTGATGATAGTAACTACCAATCCACATTCCTGTTATCTTATCAAATATACCATTTTGTTTCATATAATATAAATAATTACTAGCCAAAGCAGGTGAAGTTTCTAAACCAAATTCTTCTAAAAATAATATTTTATTTTCAAAATTTAACTTATATTTTCCAGCAACCATACCTCTTATGATACTTAAATTTCCACCTATCAACTCTCCTTGTGCTTGTCCTTCTTTAATTGTTATATATTCTTCCCCATCTTTTCCTATTTCTAAACTTCCTTCTACTAATCTTTTTAATGCTTCTTGATAACTATAATCTGTTTCATCTGTTGCAATCGTTTTGAAATTGGTTCCATTAAAGGTTACTAAGCCTGTTTTTTGCGTAATCATATTGGTAAGAGATGCTACATCACTATAGCCACATATAATTTTAGGATTCTGCTTGATTGTTTCATAATCTAAAAATTCAAAGGTAGTATTTGAGTTTTCACCACCTTTCGCACACCATATCATTTTAACTTCCTCATCTTGAAACATTTCATTTATATCTTCTGCTTTTTCTTGTGGTGTGCTACTATAACGATTTGTATTGGCATAAATATGTTTAGAATATTTGACTTTAAATCCACTTTTTTCAACAATTTGTTTCGCTCTTTCTAATTCTTCTATATTATCTCCTATAATAGGATTGCAAGGTGCTACTACACCAATTGTATCACCCATTTTTAATCGATTGGGAATCATCCTTTTTCCACCTCTCTTTGCTCATCATATTTGGTTTCATCTTTTGAATATTCCTCTGGTTTTAACCCTACTCTTGTTTTCATATATTTTCCCATAAGTACATACATAATAGTAAAAATAATTCCTGTAATAATCATACTGTTAGCAGTTGTAGTTTTATCTAATAAGAAAGAGGCCAATAGACCTACTATTACTTTGGCAACTCCTGAAAATAAGTTATTAGCTGCAAATATTTTCGTATCAATTTTCTCATTTGCAAAATTTCTTAAATATTTATCTTTAATGGTATAATACATACCCTTGCCAAAACCATGAATTAAATTCATGATGATGATAATAACAGTTAAAATCATGTATTGCAACGAAACTCCTAATCCGCAAAGCCCTGTTATCATTGTACTAATTGAAAGCATCATAGCAATTGTTATTAAAGTTTTATTTCTTAATTTTTCATGAAATACATTTTGCATTTTAGAAGCATAGGAACATGTAAAAGTAGCTGTTGCTGATACAATACCTATTATAACAGATGATATTTCCAAATCCTGAAATAGACTTACATAATAATTATTTAGTATCGATAATAGGGCTACAATTAAAGCAGAACATAAAATAAGAGCCTTTAATCTTTCTGATTTCAATATATATATAAATCCTTCTTTAATTTCTTTTAATTGTTTGGTGCCAACCATTTGGTTATTGGTTGTTTTTTTTCCTTTTTATTGGCTCAATCAATCCCATTGACATTACACTTACTATCATTAATACTGCCAATGAACATAGAATTGGTAAATAGCCATTTATCGGAAATAAAAAACCTGCTATTACTTTGCATATTGCCCCTAACAAATAATGTCCAGTAGCTCCTTTGCTATTAATTTTAGAATAAATCTTACTTTTATATTTTGAAGGTGGTATAGATTCATTTAGCAAACTTGGCTCTGCAATGTTTTTGATTGAAAAAGCAATTGCACTTATCAATTCTGCTAATATTAAATCAAATAAATTCCTACTTAGCATAAGAATTACCATATAAAAACAATTTAAAATATTTCCTAAAACGATACTATTTTTTCTGCCTAAGAATTCAACTATTATATTGGCTGGAATTTGTAAAATAATACTAAAAAAAGCATAAAATGTACTTTTTAATACAACATTTTTGTTTTTCTCATCTTTTGTGTTTCTTCTTTGTTATTCATTTTTCTTCTCTCCTATATAACTTCAGATTGTTTGTGTTTATTTTAATTCAATCATGGCTGTATTTAATCCATAACCTTGTTTTTCTACACGATAAGAATGAATAATGTTAGCATGGCAAACACTACAAATTCCACTATCTATAATATTTTCTAGCTTTAATCCTTCTTTTTGTAAGATAATTTGGTTTATTTTTATGGTATCAATTTTCCACTTTTTATTAGGAATGGTTTCTTCTATTATTTCATCTATATTTTCTATATCTTGAAATTCTTTTTCAAAATTTTCCTTTACATCTTGCTCTACCTCAAAATGACATTTTCTGATACTTGGGGCTATGCAACAAATAATATCTTTTCCTTGGCAAGCAAATTGTTTTTTCATTTTTTGAACCGTTTTTACTGAAATTCTTTGCAAGGTTCCTCTCCAACCTGAATGTACATTAGCAATTACTTTTTTAATTGGATCAAAAAACAATAATAAAATACAATCCGCATTCGTTGTTGCAAGCATTAAATGCTTTTTATTGGTAATCATTCCATCCGTTTTAGCATATTGTTCTAAATTAAAGTCTGGTTCATTTTCTTTTATTTTTTCAGTAATAATTTTTACTTCATCTGTATGTTCTTGATTGGTTTTTACCACATGTTCTAGTTTTGAATTGATAGTTTGACATAGTTTTTGATAATCTTGTATGGCTTTTTGATATTGTTTATCTTCTAATTTTTGCTTGTTGGCTCTAGCTGTTCTATAATTTTTGTCAATTCCTAAACTATATACATGATTAATTTTATCTTTAAATTCTAATAATTTTCTAAATTGCAAATATTCCACACCATTTTCTTGAACATGTATAACATTTTCATTTGACAAATTCATAATAACACTCTCCTAAATTAAGTTTTATGATAGCCTACTAAAATCTATTAAGTTCCTATGATTTTTTATAACAAATTAGTAATGATAAGAAATTTCATTCATTTTCTTAAACAATCTGTTTCATTTTATCAAATTTTATCTCTTCTTTTGAATATTCTTCTGGTTTTAATCCCACCCTACTTTTCATAAATTTGCAAACTAATATCATTAAAATAAAAAATATAACACCAACTGCTATCATACAATAAGCTGTTTCCATTCTATCTAATAAAAAGGCTGCTAAAATTCCAAAAATTGCACCAGAGATTCCCCTTAAAAAATTATTAGCCGTAAAAATTTTTGTGTCAATTTCCTCATTCGTAAAATTACTCATATACTTTTCGATTAAAGGGTCATACATTCCTACCATAATATATTTAATAGCATAAAAAACAATGATTAATAAAATACCAATTTGATATTGTTTGGCAATTATTCCTAATATTCCTGCCAAAAAACAAGCCCCTACCACTGAAAAACCTAATGCAGATAAAGTTTTATTTCTTAATTGATTGTGAAATTTTTCTTGGCTTTTAGTGGCAAATCCTGCTATGATACCTAACATGGCAAATATAATTCCCAAATAACTTGCCGAAATTTCTAATTCTTCTAACATACTAATTTCATAATTACTTAGTATACTAGTTATTCCTTTCATAACAGCAGCAAATAAAATAAGACTTTTTACTCTTTCTGACTTTAAAATAAATTTAAAAGCTTCTCCTATTTCTTTTAATTGATTGGTACTTTGTACTTTCTTTTTCTTGGTCTTTTTAATTGGTTCTATAAAAAGAGTTGATAATAAAGTTGTAAACATTAATATTGTAAGTGATAACAATATTGGTATATACGGATTTACTTCATACAATATTCCCGCAATAATGGTAGATATAGCATTAATGATATAATATCTTGACATTCCTTTTTCATTTATTTTAGCAAAAATTTTTCCCTTTAATTTTGTTGGTGGTATCGATTCATTTAATAATCCTGGTTCGGCACTTTCTTTAATCGCAAATGCAGTAGCACTTAAAACTTCAGCAATTATTAAATAAAACAAATTATTACTAAATATAATTACCACCATATAAATACAACTTAAAATATTTCCCAAAATAATACTATTTTTTCTTCCTAAAAACTCAATCACAAAAGTTGCTGGTATTTGGGAAAACATGGCAAATAAATAATAAAAAGAATCAATTAATACCACATCTGCTGGATTAATATTTTTAACCTGTGTTAAAAATAAAAAATTTACGGTATAAAAAAATATATAATCCCAACTAAGTGTTTTATAAATTGGAAATAATTTCATATTTCGTTTTCTCATTTGTATTTTGTTACTATCTTCCATTTCTTTCTCCTTTTAAATGATTTTTGAGAAAAAGTCATAAATCTTCTTGACTTCTCCTTTTCATTTTATTAATAATATCATCTTTTGATTTTTTTTCTATGTAGTTATAGATATTGTTATTTTGTTTGGTATGAAAGCCACATATTGTTTGATATTCACAATATTCACATGGTGTCTTTCCATTTTTGTTATATGGCTTTAAGTCAATTTTCCCACTTAAAATTTCTTTTGCTATTTGTTTGATGATATAGTCTATGTAATCTTGTAATATTTTGAATTCTTCTTTGCTTACTCCATTTGTCCATTTTTCGTTCACGGTTCCTGATGAGGTAATGGCTGCTGGTACTAATTTTGAACTTCCAGATGTTAAGGTGTTATCATTCATCTGAATAATCTTTACATCTGCTAAGATCAGTCCTTTCATTCTAAAGTTCTTTTTGATTTGTTCTTCGATTTCTTCTTCTTCGATTTTTTTGTCTGCTTTTATCATTTGTTCTAATAAAGAAAAATAAAATAATCCTGCTGGCATAATATCCTCTTCTTTACAGATGGCATCCATATAGGTTAATAATTGAATTTGTAAGCCTGCATATACCTCGTTTAAATCTATATTTTTGCTAGAAGATTTATAGTCAATAATTCTTAAGTATTTTCCCTCTTCTCCGTATAGCTGTATCAATTCTATCAATTTTTCCTGTAATTTCGACTTTTTTTCCATCTTCTAAAGTTAATACTATTGGTTGATAAGTTCCTTTTTTACTAAATTCAATTTCTGTTCCTTGTATGGAAAAGTCACTATCAATTAAAGTTTGTATAATATATTTTAAAGCTTTACTAACAATTCTTTTTAATCGTTTGACTAACATTTTATATTTGGCTGTTGTAGTAAATATATAATTTTTACTTGTTTCTAAGTTTTTGTCGATAATTTCTGATACCATTTGTTGAATTTGCTCTTGCTGTATTTGTGCCAATCCTAATTCTTTTTGTCTAACTTGTTCAAAAAATTCGTCAATTGTTTCATGCATAAAAGATCCTGTTTCAAAAGTTTTTATTTTTAAGTTTTCTTTTTCTTTTAATTTTAATCCATATTGTAAATAATAAGAAAAAGGACAACTTCTATATTTTTCTAATCTCGATACACTGGTATTTAGAGTATTTCCATATAATTTATCTACATTTTCCTTTTTGATATCTTGTGGTATATTGGTATAAGTTAATCCTTTTAGGTCATTTTCTAATCTTTTTTGCCATTCATTTTTCCCTTTATAATACTGGTAAATATTGTACCATATTTTTGAAATATTTTCTTTATCTCTTAATTTTGCTATATTTTCTAGTAATTCTTCATAGGTTACTTGCTCATTTACAATTTCATATTGTTTATTTATCATGTCACTTTTTTCTTGTAAGTTTGGATACATTTTTTTTATTTTATGTATTAACATAGATGGTCTTAATGATTTTCCTTCTTTGTCTGATGAAAGATAGGATAAATAAATTTTATTTTCAGCTGTTGTAAAGGCTTTATAAATATTAAAATTTTCTTCATATAATTTGTCTATCGTCCCTTTAGCAAGCTCAATCCCATCTTGTTTTAACTTTCTTCTATCTTCGTTATCTAAAAAGCCTTCTTCTTTATTCACACTTGGAAAATTCCCATCATTTAGTCCTATGATAAATACAGTTTTTACTTTATGACTTCTTGAACGGTCAATATCACCGAAAATCACTTGATCTTGTGTTCCAGGTATTTTACCAAGTTCACTATTTTTTAGTCCTATTTTTAATATTCTACTATATTGGTCAATTGTTGTTTTGTCTTCTCCCAATACTAAAATCATTTCATCTAATAAATCTAATATAATTTTGTAACTGGCCAAATATTCATTGGCTAAGTCTATCATTGATTTTTCTTCTAATTCTTGTATTTTATTGGTTATTTTTTCTTCTATTTTTTGCTCTTGTAAAAAAAAGTAAATACATTTAGTAATATTTTTGACTGTTTTATTTTGATTAATTTTTTCTTTTAATTCTAATAATGGTTCTATAATTTGTTTTCTTAATTCATTGTATCGTTCGATTTTTTGTTTTTTATCTTGTTTTTCGCTTTCATATACAAAGTCTTTTTTCCACTTATTTTGCTTAATTCCCCATTTATTACAATAATTTTCTAATTCAAAAATTTCATCTAGTTCGATTTCACAAAATCCTAATTTTAGATAGTTAAAGATGGTTTCAATTGTAAAGTTTTTGTTTATTACTTCTAATAAAGCAAGTACATATTGGATAATTATGTTTTGATTGACATCTCTTTTTTCATCAATGAATACTGGTATTTCATATTTTGAAAATATGGCTCTTACTAAAGATGCGTATTCTTCTATATTTTTGGTAATAATTGCAAGATCTTTATATCTCATATTTTCATTTTTTATTAATTGTGTAATTTTTTTGGCAACATTTTCAATTTCTGAATATGGATTTTGTGCTAAAAATAGTTCGATGTTTTCCACATCTTTTTCATATTTTGTGGATAGATGATTGTTCATATTTTCACTTAAATATTGTAATTCTTCTGTTTTAAAACGATTCTGATTTGGCAAATAAATGGGTTCTTCTAATACGAATTTATTTTCATTGATTATATGCCAAATTTTTGCAATGGTTTCTTTATTGGAATAATAAATATCTGTATGGGGATTGGTACAACTATTTAAATCATCTGTACAAATGGTTAAATTAACTTGTTTAGAAAGTTTTATAAACTTTGCTATTATGTCATATTCTTGTTTGGTAAATCCTGCAAATTCGTCTAAGTAAAGGATACTATTCTTTATGATGTTAGTTTCTTCAATATGGTTAGCAAGCAAAGTTAATAAATCGGTTTCTTCAATATATTTTCCTTCAATTTGTTCTTGAAATTTTTCATACACCAAAGTCATATCCTTTAGCTTGGTTTTTAAATAAATATCTTGCGTTTTTTCGATTTCTTCTTTTAAATTTTCTACTGTTACTCCATGTTTTTTGAATTCTGTTATGGCATTCATACTTAATTCTATAGTTTCATCTGATTTTCCTAAAAATTTTAGTTCTTTTTTGTACTTATTTAAAATAGAGTCAATTAACATGGCTTTTCCTTGTTTGGATAAATGGGTTTGATTATTTCCTCCAATTTCATCTAACACACGATACGCCATTCTACTTAATGTTATTACTTCTGCATGAATAACTGCATGGGTTTTAACAGCTTTCATTAGCTTTTCTTCTGCTGTAAATGAAAACTGTTCTGGTGTAATCATATATATTTTTTTTTCGGTTTTTATTTGTTTGGCTATTTTATCAAAACAATATTTACTTTTTCCACTTCCTGTTTTTCCATATATGATTTGTAGTCCCATTTTCTCCCTCCATTTTTTCCCTTTCATTGTATAAGAAATCAAAAAAAATAGCAAGAAAATTTCGCTATTTCTTTATTAAAATCTTACCTTCATTTTACGTTACAGTTCACTGAAAATAAATTAGATGATTCAAAGACTACAATAACAATATTGTCTGGATTTGAATGTGACCGAAATTATCCTAAAAAGAAGACTGTGAATTGAAAGTAATTGAAGTAGAAATTCTTGATTATTTTATGGAAAATGTTCAAACTTGTTTTGAAAGGGTGCCATAAAATAATCTTAAAATTTCTATGAAAATTACTTGAACGAACAGTCTTCTTTTTAGGATAATTCGATAACTCTATTTAAGTAATTGGTAACAATTAAGCTTCGCTTTTATTTTCTCTTTTCCAATAAAATAGATATTGTTGTGCTAAACCTGCTAAGTTACCAAATTTTTCTTTTGCAATTTGTTCAATTTCCTTTTTACTTACCTTTGATTCATCTTGTTGTTTGGTATATAATTCATTCATAACTCTTCTTACCCATACATCAATTGGAAATACTTCTAATCTTTTTAAAGTGGAAAAAAGCAAAATACAATCTGCAACTTTAGGCCCTACTCCAGATAACGTCAATAATTGCTCTCTTACTTCAAAAGTATTGGGGTTTTTTTGCATTTTTTCTAAATTTACTTGATTATTTACTATCATGTGAATAGTTTCATATATTCTTTTATCTCTAAATCCTAATCCTAGTTCTCGAAATTCTTCTACTGTCACATTTTTTAATTGTTCAACTGTTGGAAAAGTATAATAGTCTTCTTCCTGCCACGTTATCTTTTCTCCATATTTTTTAGAAAGTCTTTCTATTATTCCTTTAATTCTTGGTATATTATTGTTAGCAGAAATGATAAATGATAATATGGTTTCCCATAAGTCTTGATTAAGTAGACGGATTCCTTCTCCATATTGAACACTTACTTTCATATTTTGGTCAATTTGGCTTAATGTCTTTTTTATGGTTTCATAATCTCGCTTTAAGTCAAAATATTCTTCTACTATTTCTTTTATATTTTTTTCGCATATTCCTTGTAGGATAATCTTTTCTCCTTCTTTTTTTACATTTAGTACATTTTTTCTAAATATCCCTGTGTAACTGCCATCTTTTTGTAAGTTCCAACGAAAACATTGACCACATTCAAAGATATCTTTTAATACAAAAGAGTTTATGTTTTGTAAGATTAATTTTTGTTCTTTCATTTTTCTCACCTTTTATTGTGAATCAAAACCTATTACTTAAGAAGAAATTATTCTAAATAAATAAAACAGCGAATCGAAAGTAATTGAAGTAGAAATTCTTTCATTATTTTATGGAAAATGTTCAAACTTGTTTTGAAAGGGTGCCATAAAATAATGTTAGAATTTCTATGAAAATTACTTAAGCGAGCGGTTTTATTTATTTAGAATAATTTCTTCTTAAGTATACAGCACTTGATTCTAACAATTAATTTTTTATTCTCTACTTATTATACTACATTTTTACGTTTTTTTAAAGCCCAATCCTACTACTTCTCTGGAATTTGTTATAACAATAAAGCTATTGGGGTCAATTTCTCTTGCAATCATCTTGATTTTAGCAATGTCTCCCCTTGATGCTGCACACATTAATACTAATTTTTTTTCATTGGTATACATCCCTTTTCCGAAAAGACCTGTTGTTCCTCTTCTTATTTTTTCTCCAATTCTTTGTGCAATTTCTTCATTTTTGTCTGATACGATTAGCAATAATTTTGTAAAATAAATCCCCTCAAACAAAATATCTATCATTTTTCCCATTAAATAAATAGCAATTGCCGAATATAAACCAATTTCTATTTCTTTAAAAAAGACTACATTTAAAGATACAATCACCGTATCTAGTATAATAATTGCTCGACTCATACTAATAGTTGGTCTATACTCTTTTGCAATATAACCAATTAAATCAGTTCCCCCTGTAGAAGAATTGACTTTTAAAATAAGGGCTGTTCCCAGTCCCATTATAATTCCACCATAAATACAAGCCAAAAATCGATCATTGGTTAATGGTTCTATTTTATCTAAAAAATCAATAAAAACCGATAGTGCAATGGTTCCTATTAAAGATTTTACAAAAAAGTTTTTTCCTATTTTATATATGGCTATTAAAAATAATGGTATATTAATAATTAATATCATGGTTCCCATTGGTATATTTAATAAATAATAGGTTATAGTAGCAATTCCCGAAATACCACCTGATGACAGTTGATTGGGTAACAAAAATAAGGATACCCCTACTGCCATGATAAAAGCTCCTGCTATTGTTCCTATTATTTCTATTGTTGTTTTTTTGATGTTCATAAAAAATCACCTTTATAGCATTATTGGCATATATTGGTGATTTTATACATTCTTTTATTGGTTACTCTTCTAAAAAATCATGATAAACTTTTGTAATTTCAATTTTGGATTTACCTTGTTTAACAGTTTCATCTTGTTGTAAAACTAAATCTACATCATACATATTTTTTAATTTTAAAATATTCTCTTTTTTATGACCTATTACATTATTAGCATCTATGGGATTTACTGTAACTTCTACTTCTTTTACCTTAACATTTAATTTTTTAATTTTTCCTACAATAGCATCATACCACAAAGCAGATTCTACCAATTGTCTAAAAGCGGGATGATAGGGTCCTGCTACTACTTCGCTATTTTCACTTGCTGGATCTGCTATTTCTTCGGTATTTTGTAAGCCTACTCGTATAACCTCTATTTTTTTGTCTGCAAACATTCTAACTAATTCTTTGCAAACTTCTACAGCTTGCACAAGTGGTAATGGTTCATATTTTCCTTGTTTATATTCTTCTTCTAATTTTGTATTTTTTACTACTAATACAGGATAGATTCTTACCATTTTAGGTTTTAATTTTATTAAAGATCTTGCGGTATTAATTTCATCAATTCTTGTACTTTCTGGCAAGCCAACCATCATTTGATGACCTAATTTAAATCCATTCCATCGAATCATTTTAGAAGCTTTTTTAACATCTTGAAAGGTATGTCCTCGGTTCGTTCTTTTTAAAATATAGTCATTGGTTGATTGAACACCAAGTTCAATTGTTTTAACTTTATATTTTTTTAATCTTTTTAGAGTTTCTTTGTCTATACAATCTGGTCTTGTAGAAATTCTAATAGATTCTACCTTTCCTTGTTGAATAAATTGATTGGCTACTTCTAATAATTCTTCTTGCATCTTTGTTTCAATTGCTGTAAAACTCCCACCATAAAAGGCAATTTCTACCTCTGCTTCTTCATTTTTAATACTATCTAGATAATCTTCTATTATTTTTTTTGCTTTTTCTTTTGTCATATTTTCTTTTTGCCCACTAATTGACTTTTGGTTACAAAAAATACAATCATTTGGACATCCTAAATGTGGTACAAATATTGGTATAATAAATTGTTTCTTCATAATTTACCTCTTTTCCTATTTCAATTTTTCTAATGCTTTTTTGGCTGCATTCATATGTGCTTCTTTTTTACTCTTTCCCTTTCCTTTTGCTAAAACTTTTCCATTGCAACTTACTTGTGCTTCAAAACTTTTATTGTGATCTGGTCCTTCTTCTTTTAAAATTTTATATTGTATACTGACTTCTCCTTTTTGTTGTAATTTTTCTTGTAATACTGTTTTATAATCTCTATCTCCCACATGTTTGGTGGCTATTTCAATTTCTTCTTTTAAACTCTCAATAATAAATTTTTCTGCTTTACTTATTCCACCATCCAAATAGATAGCGGCAATAACTGCTTCTACACTATCGGCTAAAATGGCTGGTCTTTTTTCTCCTCCTGTTTTTCTTTCTGATTTGCCAAGATACAAGAAATCACTAAAATTATGCATAATTGCTACTTTATATAAACTTTTTTCACAAACTACAGTTGCTCTAACTTTAGTCATTTCTCCTTCTTGTAACATAGGATAATTTTCATATAAATATTTGCTAGAGATAAATTCTAAAATACTATCTCCTAAAAATTCTAATTTTTCATTACTTTGTAAATGATTTTCATAAGCATATGATGTATGGGTAAATGCTTTTTTTAATAAATTTTTATCTTGAAATCGATAACCAATGCTTTCTTCTACTTTTTGCATATGACACCTCTTTTCTTGATTGGAACTTGGGCAATACTTATTTGTTTGCAAAATAACTTACTAATAAGCTATGCCTTTGGTCACTCTCTTAATTCTTTTTTATTATATACTATTTTACAAATTTTGCAAGTATCTTAAGTATAACATAACTAAAATACATGATTCGGTCAGCTTAAACTATTATTCTAAAAAGGAAAACCGTGAATTGAAAGTAATTAAGGTAGAAATTCTTAATTTATTTTATGGAAAGAGTTCACGCCTTTGGCGTGGAAGGGTGCCATAAAATAGATTTAGAATTTCTTCGAAAATTACTTGAACGAACGGTTTTCCTTTTTAGAATAATAGTTTAAGCTGACCGATTGCTTTGTTATTCATTGATACTTACTATTTATTGTAATTGTAGAAACAAATACCAATATTTTTTTATCATTTCTTATGGACAAGTTTGAACTATTATTGTATAATGAACTTGTATTATTAAGTAAAGAAAGAGAGAAAAATTATGTTAGATAATCGTGATAATAGAAATTTATCTGATGTATTTAAGGAATTGCAGGAAATACAAAAAACGCAATCTGCTGACTCTAAAAAGCATACTCATAAAAAAATGCCTAAAGTAAAAAAGAATTTTGCTTTTCATTTTCATACCAATACTTCTTATAAAAACTCTGATTTGCAACTTTCACACATTATAATAGGTTGTAGTGTTTTAATCATTGGACTAGCTGTATTTTTTCCAAAAAACACTTCCTTTACGCAAAGTTATGCCAAAGAAGAAACAATAGAAGATATTTCAGAGTATGAATTAAATCGTCACAGATTAAACATGCAAAGTATTATTTCCGAAAATGCTGATATGGATAGAGTAAAAGAGCAAATTACAGAAGAACGTGAAATCGAATTTATAACAGAATATACCAATAATCCAACTCTTCCAAAAAGTGAAGAAATTATTAAACAAGAAGGTGTTCTTGGTAAAGAAAACGTAACAGCCATTAAAACCTATGAAAATGGTGAATTTGTAGAAGAAATTATTTTAAGTAAAGAAAAATTAGTAGATCCTGTTTCTAAAATAATTGATATTGGTACTTCTGAATTTTTGGCAAAACATAAAGTACATATTGGAGATACTATGTATTTTGTTGATACTAGTAATTTAAAAGAAACACCAGATAGTAATTCCAAAGACATAGCAGAAGTAAAGAAGAGTTTAGATGTTAAACTTTTAGAATTACCAAACGAAGAATGGTGCAAAGTTTCTTTTGATAATATAGAAGGATATATCAAAACTGCTAACTTAACTTCATCTTATACAACACCAAATATTGTAGAGAAAAATAGAATTCAAAGACTTTTAATTAAAGTAAATATCGATATGGAATTAAATCGAACTAGTGGATTAACTTTAAATGATTACAAAAAAATATTTACAGGACTGCCAAAGGATAAAAACAAAATTTTTCAAGACAACTATACAGCTTTCTATAATGCTGAAAAAAAATACAATATTAACGGAATTTTCTTAGCATCTATTGCTATTCATGAAAGTGGTTGGGGAACTTCTCAAATCGCAGTTGATAAGAAAAATTTATTTGGCTATGGTTCTTATGATGCTACACCTTATGAATCATCTTTTGAATTTGAAAATTATTCAGAAGGAATTGAAACTGTTGCTAAATCTTTAGTAAAATATTACCTAAATCCATCTGGTACAAAAATTTATGATGGGGAAACAGCTGCTGCTTGGTATTACAATGGACCTACTTTAAAAGGTGTTAACACTCGATACGCTAGTGATGACCAATGGCATGAAAAAGTATTCAAATACATGGAAACCTTGTATAATAGACTTCAATCATAGAGGAGGTAAAAATGAAAAAGTTTAAATTAAAAAATGAGAGATTAGTTTTTACAATTTTAATTATAACTTTATTTATGGTATTTCTTCTATATTATAATTTAGTATTTTCAGTTGTATTTGCTAGAAATAACTTTGCCAATGAGATGATAGAAATCTCAGATGAAAACGAAAGTTCTATTTTTACCATACAAAAAATAATACTATATAGTAGTGCTAATGCAATTGATAATTCTCAAGATCAATCTTTAAAAGATATGAGTATTAATCAATTTACCGATATTTCTATTTATATAGATAATACCAATAATTCATCTGAGTTAACCAATGAAAATACGATTAAAGAGCTATATATTGATAATATTGTTGTTACTTCTAATGCTGATAGGGGAACAAAACTTTTAAATTATAAAAATCCTTTAGATTTTGGTAAATATAAAACCATAAAAGAACCTGAAAATCACAGAATTGATTTTAATATTGTAAATACTAATTCAGAAAATGAAAGCCACGATTATACTAGCCCTACATTTTATACCGACTGTTCTAACCCCATTTCTTTAGGATATATGAATCAAGATATTTTAACAAATTATGCTATTTCACAAGATGCCAATACAGTTTCTTTTAATGGAAAAGTTTTAGAAGAAGCAAAAATAAATTTAGAAGATATTAATTATACATTAACTTTTAAAATTCATATTGTTAATAATTTAAATCAGAAATTTGTTTATAATATGAAATTAGATGTAGACTTAGATGATGATAATGGCGGTATTTATAATGGCTATGTTTATAGAGGAAAATCCGTATCTGGTAATGAATATAGATTTTTTAAAGAGATTTAAGCATATTAAATCTCTTTTTATGATAGAAAAAATCAAATTTTGTATATGATTTTTCTGTTCTAACCAAGAATTTTTTCAAACTTTTACCAAAAAATTGTAAATTTTTTACATTTTTTTGGTTTTACCACCCTATTTCGACATTTTTCTTGTTTGCTTTATGTTATATTACTTTAGATACGAAAGAAGAAAAGGGGTGTTTACTTTGAAAAAATTAGGTACGATTACTGTTTCTGTTTTTAGAGATAAGGAAAATCATACAAAATTTCGAGTTGAAACAGATACAGAAGATATTTTACCTGTATCTTACGTAATTGAAGATACCTTAAAATTTTATTAAGATCAACCTTTGGTTGGTCTTTTCATTTTATACATTGTAATATCTTTTTGCCTACTTCTATATTATAGAAATTTTCTCTTTCTACATGTAATTTTCAATCAATCATCTTATCTATATATTATTTATTAACTTTTCTAATGAATTTGCATTTAAAATAGTATTAGATATAAATTCTCCCTTATAAAAATTAGCCCATTAAAAATACAAGGTACATTTTTTGCTTTTTCTAATGAATCTATTTTTAAATTCCTTTCCCTTTGAAACTTCCTACTATCCATAAATAATAAATATATTCATTTATTTAATTCCACCTATTAATTACTATTTTTGAGATACTAATATTTTATTAAATAATTGTTGTTATTTCCTATACATATAACCATACTTTAAATAATAATTTGGTATATAAGAACTTATTACTTAGTGTTTTTATCTCTTCACTTTATATTTAAGTTGTACATGGTTCTATAATATTTTCAACAATAAAAAAATCCACCTTTATTTCCATGCTCTATATCCTAAATCTATTGCTTGTTCTAAATTATATGTCCAATATAAAAATGATTTCCCTTGTGTTACTTGTTCCATTTGGTCATAAGTGTAATAATATCTACCATATCCATCTAAAACAAATACTACATTTTCATCAAAAAACTTGATTTTTTTGAATTTTTTGAATTTTCTAATTTTAATGACATATTTTCTGAAGATAGTTTATTTTTTTCTTCTCTTAAAGTAGAAACTTGTCTTTTTAAATTTGATATTTCTTCATTAAATTTAGAAGTATTATCACTAATTTTTAAATAAATTGCAATTCCACTTACAATTATAAGCATAATTACTAAAACAATTAATGTAATTTTTAATTTTTTATTAATGTCAATATTAGTATTATTTTTGTTTTTCTTTTTTTCAATATTTTCGCTTATTCCTTTTTCTTTTTTCTTAATCTCTTTTTTAGCATTATCTTTCTTTTCAATTAGTTTTCCACCACAAAAAACACAAAAATCCCCTTCTACATTATTGTTTTCCCTATTACAAACAGAACACATATCTTCATATCTAAAACTCCTATTTTAATTTATTACCACAAAAGTTGCAAAACGCCCATTCATTCTCTATTATTTTTCCACATTTAGTACAATATTTTTTATTTACTTTCTTTTTATTATCTATATTCTCTTTTTCTTCTATTTCACAATTATTTTCTTCTTCAATAATATTAATTATATTTTTAAGTTCTTCATCTTTTTTTCATTAACATTTTGTTGCTTCTCTTCTTTCCTTTCAAAAAAATCTTTTCTCTTTTTAAAATATATATAGTTAGGATAAATCCAAATTCCACATATAATTCCATAGGAAATTAATCCTATTATAACCAACTGTGTAATATTACTAAAAAATACATTGTTAAATATGGTGAAAAATGTATTGCAAGCTGGATATAAAAATAAATATATAATAAACACGTTAAATGCTTGTTTTTTCTTTGATAAAAACATTCCATAAGTTACACATAGCAAAGTAGTAATTGCTAAATTTACAACTACAATTATCCATCCCCAAAAATTTAAAATCGAAAAATCAATCTCACTATATTGAGCTAAAGAACCTATTGATATTAATATTCCAATCGGAAATATAACATATTTCCACCATTTCATTGGTAATTCTTCTGTCTTATTATTATTCATCATAAAATTCTCTCCTATTTTAATTTGTTACCACAATTATTACAAAAGTGCCAATCTTTCTCTATTTCCTCACCACATTTTGAATAAAATATTTTATTTTGCTTTGTATTATCATTATCTTTAATTATTTTATTTGTTTGATTATGTATATCTATTTCATTTTCTTTTCCCTTGTCTACAAAATACTTAATTGTTACACCTATTATAGCAACAATCGTAATAGCAATAATCTTTGACCACACATTTAATGAAAAAAATGATGATTTTTCAGGATTTTTATAATTAGATATTGTAAATGAATTTATAATATTTTTTACTTCCGAAGATTGTAAATCACTTTTTTCTCCCACATTAGCAGTTAATGTATATACATTATTATTTGATATAAAAGAATACTGTTCTGCATAATATTTATACTCTCCTATTGAATAGCTTGCAATTATATGATAACATTTATAATTGTTTTTTGTTGCTGTAATTATTTTTTTTTTATCTATTGAATCACACTTAAAAGATTTAACATATTCACTAATTTCACTATCTGACAAATATTCTCCATATCGTTCTTTAATTGTCTTTTTCATTTCTGTTTTTACATTATCAATCTCAGAATTTATATTTTTTGTTAATTGGTTTAATTCTTCTTCTGTAAAAGCATTTGAACTGTTTCCTGAAAATGGCACAACTTGAACATTTATATTATTTCCATTCTCTTTCGTAAATGAACACCTTCTGTAACCTTTTTATATGTAGAAGGTATGTCTATTAAATACTGGTTTGTTGAATAAGCATTTACATTTCCTACTAAAATTAAAAATAAAAATAAATAATAAAAAACTGCAAATAATTTTTTTCATAATATTTCTCCTTTTCAATTTCAAATAAATTATATCAATTAATTCAAAAAATAATAATATTTTACAAAATTTATCTTACATTTTATTTTTACTGTTATCTCATTTTCTTGTTTTGTTCCCTAATAACTCCTAAAAATACTACTATTTTATAGTAAAAATTTTGTAACATTTTTGTCACATCTAAATCAATTTATTTCTAATAATTTATTTAATTATTGAAATAATTAAATATCACGATGTTTTACTCTAATCTTTTTCAAAATCACATTTGACAAATTAATAAAAAGATGTTATTATGTATTTACATTAAGCAATGTACCTTAGTTCAGGGTGTGTATATTGTTTGCTGTAGATGTATCTGTAACTACATCTACTTTTTTTATGCTTAAAAAATGAGGAAATCCTGTAACAAATTTCCCCACTCGACTATGTATGACACATCTAGTCTTTACCTTTTTTGTATTCTTCTAATTCTGCTTGAAGTTTGATGTTCTTTTCTTTTTCTGCCATTAACTGTTCAATCAGTTTTAGAATAAGCTCAGGGTGTGTCATTGTAATGCCCCCCTTTCCGTCCTATGTAAGAACTACCTTTGACAGCGAAAGGTTGTTATTATATTACAATAATTTTCTACATTATTCAAGCGAACATCACGAACTTTTAAAGTTATCTATTCATTAGCTTATCTAATTCTGTTTCTGCTTTTTTTACGAAAAAATTTGTAGTATCAATAGGAATGTCTATGTCAATAATTTGTTTTTTAATTTTTTCTATTGTGTCAATTTTCTTATTATTTGTCATTGTTTCTATTTCTATTAAATTATCTCCGTTTTTTATATTCTTTATAGCAATTTCAAAATCATCCTTACCATATATAATATCACTTTCTACAATATTCATTATTTTGTAATATTCAATTGCTTCAAACAAATTTACTGCTTCATCTATATTAAAAATATCACAATTAATAGTCTGTTGACTTAATATATCGCCATTATGATTAAATTCCTTCTTTTTAAAAGTAATCTTTCTATTTCTATGCCCTTTAAATTGACTATCTATATCACGTATCAAAATTGCTTTTTTAAAATTTCTCTACTTGTCAAATTATCTATTTCTTTTTTCATATAATTTGGTATCATAAATATATCATTCAAAGTAAATTTATTTACAACATAAAATCCTTTTTTCTCCAGTATAGTGCATAATTCATTTATCTCACATTTAATTTTTACTGTTATCTTATTTTCTTGTTTTGTTCCCATAATAATCTCCTAAATATAATACTACTTTATAGCTAAAATTTTGTAACGTTTTTATACATATGGATTAATTTTTTTATACATTATTGCTGAATTATTTGAAAAAAATAAAATGACTATAAGCGAACATATAAAAAATATATATAATGTGTACTGTTTTTCTATGTTTTATCATACTATTGGAGGCGTAAACCAAATCAGAAGAACCTATAAAGTCAGTAAAATAGCTATATTCAAGACTTCGTATTCTTTAATGTACAGCTATTGTACAGCATATTTTAAAAATTATTGTTTAATATTGTCTTAGAATAATGATTAAGGTTCTATTATGGAGCATATTTAACATAAACTCATTTAGAATAAATACTAGATGTAGAAACTCCACCATCTACTGCATAAATTCCTCCTGTTACATATGAGGCGTCCTCACTGCATAAAAAGGCAACTACATTTGCTACTTCATTTGGCGTCCCAATTCGTTTTATTGGAATTCTATTTTCACATTTTATTTTTTGTTCTTCACTTTTAAAACTTGTTTCCAATAATTCTGTTAAAATTGGACCAGGTAAAACACAATTTACTCTAACACCTAAATTTGCATATTCTTGTGCTAAACATTTAGTAAACATTACAATTCCAGCCTTTGTTGTACAATATAAAGGTGATGTTAATTCTGGAACTAATCCCAAGCAAGATGCAATATTCACAATACAGCCTTTGTTTTCCTTTAACTTGTCAATTAAATTCCTTGTAACTTTGAAGGTTCCCTTTATATTTACATCTACCATATTGTCTATATCTTCATCCGTTGTTTGTTCAATATATTTCTCAAAATATATTCCTGCATTGTTAACTAATATATCTACTTTATCTATTAGATTAACAGCTTTTTTTATTTCTGCATCTTTTGTTATATTTACTTTATAATACTGAAATGCAGATTTTGGTTCTTTTATATCAAATATAATTACTTTAGCTCCTAATTCTTTTAATTTATTTGCAATAGCTTCACCAATACCATTACTTCCACCTGTTACAATTGCTACTTTATTTTTCAAATTCATGATATATTAACTCCCTTATAAATGAATGAATTTTATTTGACTTTTGTAAAAAATCTGTGTATAATATAGATAGAAAATGAGTAGCCACAGACAATGTGTGTTACCTAAGTAAATAGATTACACCTCAAAGCTCGGCGAAAGCGTATGTGGTGTATTTTTATATTTGTTTATCAGTCCACATTATGTACAAAATACACAACAAGGCGATATTTATGGTTATTGATAACATTAATCCTATTATTAGGAATAGTAAGAATTCTACCATAAGCACTCACTTACAAAGAGAGTATTTCTGCATTTTGAGCCATTATATGATACTTTGTGATACTCTGTATCATTTGCTTAAAATGCTAATTTTTTGGAGCGGACGTCGTAGTTATCTACAACTTTTCTCTCTTGACGACTGATACAATATCAATCAATTTTATTATTAATAATCTAACATAAATTTGTTAATTTATCAATGCTTTTTTCTCAAATCTCAAAAATATTTTTAGTTTTTTAAATAATATTCCAAAATCTTCCTATCTCTTAGAACTACAAATCTAGTATCATATACATCATCATAATTAGATGGTAATAATTTATCATAACACTCTGTAATAAGTTTTAATGCTTCTTTAGGCTCTACCCATAACAGTTTAGCACCCTCACTTTTTTCTTTTTCTGTAAGATTTAGATGATGAATATCTTTTATTACTTTTGCTACAAAAATATGTGATGATTGCTTTAAATTTTGTAAACTCTTATATTCTTCAGTTGTTCCTAATTAAAGAGGGAAATTTTTTGGTTCCTGACTTATATTTTGAAAAGGAGATTTACGAAAATGATTATATTATTGGAAAATATGGGAATTTAAGATTAGAGTATTTAAAAAATCATAAAAAAGCTGAATATATAATAATGTTTATGAACAAGAATTTAAGAAAACATATTGTAGAAACTGATAAACAAGCAAAAAGAAGATTTGAAATACTTATGAAACAAATGCTAGAAAAAAATCCTATTGATGAAAATCTGAAAAATACTGACCCTTTAAAATGGACTGGGCTTATGAATAATTACAAGCATTCAATTGAAGAAATTATACTAAAAGAACTAATCTATATTTAGTTTTACAACTTTTGTAAGTTTTTTTCCAAAAATGCTATACTTTTTCAAATTTTTAGTGTATAATTAAATAAAT
>JAAWGB010000029.1 GCA_022795075.1 Clostridia bacterium
TTTTCATAGAACTTCTAAATTTATTTTATGGCACCCTTTCAAAACAAGTTTGAACATTTTCCATAAAATAAATTAAGAATTTCTACTTCAATTACTTTCAATTCGCTTTTTTCTTTTTGGAATGATAGATTGCTTTGATGACAATTAATAATCTTTTTAACCTATTCGTCATTTGCTATTTCTGCTTTTTTGTTTTTTTCTTTTAATCGTTTTAACCATTTATCCACATAATATCTTCTTATAATTGCCAAATTCGTAAACATTCTTCCTACAAACACTACAATTGCAGCCAAATAAATATCTACATTTAACTTTTGTCCCAAAATAGTTAACAAAATAGACAAAATAGCATTTCCAAAAAATCCTGTTATAAATATTTTCAAATCAAAATTCTTCTTAATAACAGAAGTAATCCCTCCAAAAACAGAATCTAGAGCAGCTATAACACTAATTGCCAAATAACTTGAGTAGGTATAGGAAATCATGGGAGCATTCATTCCTAAAATAACACCTAACATACATCCTATCAAAATTGCAATTGCGATCATTTTATTCTTCCTTCCTTTCTTTTTTATCTTTACTTTACTCCATATATTTAGTTTTTAATTCATCCTTATATTTCGTTATTTTTAATCGATTCGATTTATTAATGGATACATTATATCCTAACTTTTTTAACTCATCTACATAGCCACCATTTCCAAGCAATCCACTTTCTAAATAAGTTTGATTTCCAATGGCTTTAATTACATAAGGAGCTAAAATTCTTTGACCATTTACTTTAATAAAAGCATCATTTATTGTTACAATGTCTGACATATTGACAATTCTTTCTTCATTAATAGAAATTGCCTCTGCTCCTGCTAATTTTAAGGCATTTACTATTACTAGCAAATTGTCTGCCTTAATTTTTGCCAATTCTTCATCTTGCGTTTCTCTTAAAGTAATTTCTATTCCTTCTCCTTCAACATCTGTTTTTCCTAGTGTCATATTAATTTGTTGTAATTCTGTATCAACTAGTTCTTCGGTTTCTTCATTCGATTGCTTGGTTTGTTTATATTCTTCGACTTTTGCACTAGTTTCTTGATATTTTTCTTCGGTTTCTTCATATTTTGCTTTCCAATTGGCTAGTTCTGTTCTAAGTTCTGTTTCTCTCATATTTTCAATAGCTGTAATATCTGTTTGATTCACAATTTTAAATTGCATAGACATAACTAATACTAACGCAAAACAAGCTATACTGATTGCAATTGCCATTGTTACTTTTCCTCTTTTTATATTGGCTTTCATAATTTTGCTCCTATCTTTTATTATTTTGAATTTTGTGCATATTTATAAGAGATTACTCCTGTATATTTAGGAATTGTTATATTATTGGATTTTTTCAAGTCTACTCCCACACTTGCTTCTTTCAATATTTCTAAATAGCCTCCTTGTCTTGATAAAGCTGCTAATTGTTCTGGTAAACCGATTGCTTTTATGACAAATGGAGCTCCTACTTTTTCTCCATTTATATCAATTATATTTCCTCCACATGAAATACTAGTTGTTGGTACAATTCTTTGGTCATTAATTGAAATGGCTTCTGCTCCTGCATTTTTTAATTCATTCATAACACTTAAAATATCTGCATCATGTACAATTAAATCACTTGCATTTAAGACTGTACTAGGATCTTTTTTTCCATCACTTAATGTAACAATAACACCTGGTCCTGTTACTTCTGTCATTCCTATCATTTTATTTCCTTGTTTAATTGCATTTTCTTTTTCTTCTAATTCACTATTATTTTGGGTTGAATTTTGTCTTTCTTTTTCTAGTTCTTTTTCTGCTTTTTCTAATTCTTTATATTTATTATCATATTTTTCTTTATATCTTAGAACTTCTGCTCTTAATTCATCATTTTGACCACTGTTATTCCCTACGATTGAGTTAGAACCATTTACTGTTTTGATTTGTATGCAAATTCCTAGTGTTAAAATAAAACACATAGCACCTAAAACAATACTAACAACTTTTTTGTTCTTCATTTTTACTCATCCTTTCTCATGCACAACTCTATTTTATACGTTTAGGCTTTCTTTAAAATAAACTCTAAATTTGTTGTTTAAATCTCCATTGGCAAATATTTCTCCTGCTTTTCCCTTTTCTTCTTCTATAATGGCATTAATATATAACATTTTATTACTTAAATTAGTACCATCACCTAAATAAATCTTTTTCTTTTCTTCTTCCAAGTATATACTATATTCATTTTTGTTGCTTATGTCAATACTTGTGACTTTACTGTCTAAATTATATTCTTTGGTTGCATTTTTAATTTTTATGACATCTTCTAATCTTTCTAAGTCTTGGTCTTTTAAACGTTTTCCAACTATTACTTCTTCTTCTGGTGTTGTAATTCCTTGAAGAATTATTTTTTGTTTGCTGTCTTCTGCAATCTCCAAGATATACCCTTGTTTATCGATATAAGCATATTTTCCTAAAAAGTCTATACTGTAACTATGTTTTCTCTCCTCGATTTCAATTTGTACAGTATCTGGAATTTTTCTATGTACTTTTACTTCTTTTATGTAGGCATTTTCTTTTATTTTATTGGCTGTTACGACTCCACTAAAACGAAAAATATTTTCTTCTGTTTTTAATTCCGATAAGCTAATAATTGTTTCACTATTTACTTGTTCATTGTTAGTTACTTGTATATTTTTTATAGCAAAGATTGGCGAAATCATAGCAAATATAATTCCTCCTACTAGAATACCTAATAATAAAATTATTTTTAATACTAATTTGATTGTTTTACTTCTCTTTTTTCTTTTTTTCTCTTCTTTCGTTAATTTCTTTTTTCTTTCTTCGTCTTTTATTCGTTTATTTTTATTGGTCATTTGAATAACTGTTTGCGTATCTTGGTCAAAGTCTTGTTCTCTTTTAATTTTGTTTTCTTTAATTCTTTTTTCTCTTTCTCTTGCTTTTTTTCTTTTTAGTCGTTCATCGAATTCTTGTTCCCATGCTTGTCCTTCTTTTAATTCGTATGGATCTCTTACCATTTACAATTCCTCCTTCTTTGCTATGAATGATTGTTTTTTACGATCGACTTTTGGATTTTAAAGTTTATTCATTTTTTATGGATAAGACTTTAAAACCCAAAAATCAATTCATTAAAAGTATTTCTAGTTAGCACTAAGATATCTTATATCAATTCCCAGCTTTTTTAATTTTTCGTCAAATCTTTCATATCCTCTTAATATATATTCTATGTTTTCTACTTTAGTTTCTCCTTTTGCTACCATTCCTGCCATTACCAAAGCAGCCCCTCCTCGCAAGTCAGTTGCTTTTACATTGGCTCCATATAGTTTTCTAACTCCTTTTACAACTGCTGTTTTTCCTTCTATGGTTATTTTAGCTCCCATTCGAATTAATTCTTGTGTGTATTTGTATCGATTTTCAAATAGATTTTCTACAATCAAAGAGGTTCCTTTTGCCATAGTTAGTGCTGTTGCAAAGATAGATTGCATATCAGTTGGAAATCCTGGATATGGCATTGTTTTAATGTCAACTGCTTTTAGTCTTTTTGGTGCTTGCATTTTTATTTCATTTTTATGAACTTCTAATTGGCATCCTGTTTCTTCTAATTTGTGAATGACTGGTGTTATATGACTAGAATTGACTTCTTTTAATTGTATCTCTCCTCCTGTCATAGCTGCCATACATAAAAAGGTTCCTGTTTCAATTCTATCTGGCATGATATTATAACTTACATCTTTTAATTTTTTTACACCTTCTATTTCAATGACGTCTGTTCCTGCTCCTTTTATTTTTGCTCCCATTTTGTTTAATAAATTTTGTAAGTCAATTATTTCTGGTTCTCTTGCACTATTGGTTATAATTGTTTTTCCTGTGGCTAAAACTGCTGCTAATATTGCATTTTCAGTTGCTCCTACACTTGGAAAGTCTAAATCAATTTTTTCTCCTATTATTTTATCACAAATACAGGAAATATTTCCATAGTTTTTATTAATATTTATTCCTAATTTCTCAAATGCTTTTAAATGTAAATCAATTGGTCTAGTTCCTATGTCACATCCTCCTGGATAAGAAAAAGTTGCTTTCCCATATCTACCTATTAATGCACCAACAAAAATAACAGAAGATCGCATTTGTCTCATTAATTCTTCTGGTATATCGTATTTGGCAATTCCACTTGTATCAATTATCACTTTATTTTTCTTTTTGGTCACTACTGCACCCAATTTTTTTAGAATTTCATACATCATTTGTGTATCATGTATATTAGGTACATTATATAAAGTTGTTTTTCCTTGATTTAAGATACTAGCTGCTATAATGGGTAAGGAAGCATTTTTAGAACCTGAAATAGTGACTTCTCCTTCTACCTTTTTTCCTCCTTTGATTATGTATTCTGACATTTTACTCCCACCTTTCATTTTATTTGTATATATTATGTTTTCTTTACGTAAAAAGTGAATTGAAAGATTTTATATCTTGAAAATTTTCACATAATATCATATAATAGGTTCATAATAAAAAAAGAAAGGAAACAAAAAATGAAAAATATAACTGTAAAAGACTTATACAAAAACACCCAAACATTTTCTGGAAAAGAAATTATTTTAGAAGGTTGGGTCAAAACTGTAAGAGATTCCAAAACATTTGGATTTATTGAACTAAACGATGGAACTTTTTTCAAAAATGTTCAAGTAGTTTTTAACGATACCTTAGAAAATTTTGCTCAAATTTGCAAACTAACTATTAGTTCTTCTATCAAAGTAGAAGGAACCTTTATTTTAACCCAAAATGCTAAACAGCCTTTTGAAGTACAAGCAAAATCAATTGAAATAGAAAATCTTTCTGATAGTACGTATCCACTTCAAAAGAAAAAACACTCTTTTGAATATTTAAGAACAATTGCACATTTACGTCCAAGAGCCAATACTTTTAACGCTGTATTTCGTGTAAGAAGTACTTTAGCTTATGCTATTCATAAATTTTTTCAAGAAAGAGGATTTGTTTATGTTCATACACCAATTCTTACTGGAAGTGATGCTGAAGGTGCTGGAGAAATGTTTAATGTTAACTCTTTTGATTTAACTAACATTCCTAAAACCGAACAAGGAAATGTTGATTTTTCACAAGACTTTTTCGGGAAATCGACTCATTTAACAGTAAGTGGACAATTAAATGCTGAAACTTTTGCACAAAGTTTTTGTAATGTTTATACTTTTGGACCAACTTTTCGTGCTGAAAACTCTAACACAGTTAAACATGCAGCTGAATTTTGGATGGTAGAACCTGAAATATGTTTTGCCAATTTAACAGATGACATGGATTTGGCAGAAGATATGATTAAATATATTTTTCAAGATGTTTTGGATAACTGTCCAGAAGAAATGACATTTTTCAATCAATTTATTGATACCAATTTATTGGAAAGATTAAATCATGTTATTACTTCTGATTTTGTTAGAATCAGTTATACTGATTCTATTAAAGAACTTGAAAAATATAATGATAAATTTGAATATAAAGTTTCTTGGGGTGTAGATTTACAAACAGAACATGAAAGATTTTTATGTGAAAATATTTTTAAAAAACCTGTATTTGTAACTGATTACCCAAAAGATATTAAAGCTTTTTATATGAAACAAAATCCAGATGGAAAAACAGTTGCAGCAACTGATTTGTTGGTTCCTGGTATTGGCGAAATTATTGGTGGTAGCCAAAGAGAAGAAGATTATGATAAATTACTAAATCGAATGAAAGAATTAAATATGCCTTTAGAAAATTATGAATGGTATTTAGATTTAAGAAAATATGGTAGTTGTAACCATGCTGGATTTGGCTTAGGTTTTGAAAGAGCTATCATGTATTTGACAGGTATGCAAAATATTCGTGATGTAATTCCTTTTCCTCGAACACCAAAAAATTGTGAATTTTAATATTTTAAAATCTTTACATTATTACAAAAAGGAGTAAGAAAAATAGAAAGTGTTACTTAATTAGTAACACTTTCTATTTTTCTACTCTTTTTATGGTAGGTTAGAAAACTTCTTATTTCTTTATTGTTTTTAATGTGTATATCCTCCGCTACTTACTGTTTGTGTATTTCCTTCTTTTCTTTTTATATCTTCTTCCATGATTTCTTCTTTTCTATCTTGAATTTCTTCTCTTGTTCCCTCTAAAATACCAATTGCATCTTCTGCTTCTAAAGCTTGTAATTCTTCTTGCATCTTTTCTAATTCTTTTGCTACTTTTGCGTCTAATTGTTTTTGTTTGCCTTTTTCCATTCTCATACGAAGAGCTTGTAAATAATCTTCTCGCTCATCTTCTGGTATTCTATTTACTAAGTCTATTAATTCGTCTAATTCGTCACCTTTTATTCCTTTTATTTTTCTTTTTGCTTTTTCTACATCAAAATTCTTTATCTTTTCTTTATCTTTATTTTGTATATAAATTTGTATTTCTTTTATAAACATCTCACTTTGTTCTTCTGATAATTGTTGCATTGCCTCACATTGTGGAATATCTATGATGCCAACTTTGACATACGTTGTTGCTACATTTTTTGCTACTTCTCTTAAAATTAAGTTTTGTAAGTCTTCTTCTTGAAATTGATAATCTTTTCCAACACTACTCTTTTGTGTTTCTTTTATCATTTCAAATTTACCTCCTACTAATTTAGCAAAATCTCCCTTTAACATCTCTTGGGCTGGTATGACATTTACCATAGATTCTATCCTAGCCATTCCTGTTTTTCTCCATTCTATTGCTGCTTTTTTTGCTAAAACTTTTTGTATCCATTCATATACTTTTGGTGATTCAGTTTGTTCTTTTATGCCTTTTAATTCTTGTATTAAAACTGGTCCTCTTATATCACCACATGTTTCATATCTTTGTGATAGTATCTTCCCTAATTCTACTTCTTTTTTTTGTTTTTCTGCTTTTCTCCTTTGTGTTTCTATTTTTTCTAATCTTCTTCTTTCTGCCTTTTGAAGTTCTTCACTTGGAATTTGATTAACTATTTTTTTGGCTACTTCCATACTATTAGTTTCTCTTATAATTTCTTGTAATTTTCCTTCTGGTAAATCTAATTTTTCTACAATTGCTACTGTTTTTTCTGGTTTCGCTTCTGAGAGTTGCTTGGTTACTTCTACTATGATGTCAGTTGATAGTTTTTCTTCTTCTTGTATCATTTTTAGGAATTCTATTATTGACATGTCAGGATGTTTATTAATTTCCTCTATCACTCTTGTTGTTGCTTTTTGAATTGCTTCGTTTTCTGTTTCACTTTTGTGATATATATTTTTTACTGTTTCTAATCTTTGTTGCATTTTGCTTTCTTTTCTTGTTTTTATAAATTTAGGTATATTCATTTTAAAACTCCTTTTCTCTATTTTCGTTACACTTCATTGTAACATAATATTACTATTTCGTCAATTCACCATTAAAATGAGAAGTGCCACTGAACTTGCATTCAGTGGCTTATTGCTATTTCTTTTGCAAAACTTCCAAGGCTTCTTTAGTTACTCTTTCTTTGGCAAAGTCTGGTATAGAACTATCCATATAAATAACTTCTTTAATCATAAACCGTGGAATTATTCCCATCTCTACCTTAGCAACTATCCGTTTTGTAGCATTTTCATAATTGTATGATTCCATTGGACTTCTCCTTTCTGCATATTTAGGCTTTTGCCCATACATCTTAGTATACAACATTTTCATAAATTTTGCAAATTGCATAAAATCTTTTATATTATTCTTATTTAAATTTCTTTTCCATAATAGCTATCTAGCAGAATTTGCTTTAACTCTGTTACAAGTGGTAATCTTGGATTAGCAGTTGTACATTGATCTTCAAAGGCTCTATCTGCCAACATATCTACTTTGGCTAAAAATTCTTGTTCTTCAATTCCTGTTTCTTGTAAAGATTTTGGAATTCCTAGGTGTTCATTCATCTCTTGGACTTTTGTAATTAAACTTGCAATTCCCTCTTCTTTGGTATTAGCTTTTAACCCTACTTTTTTGGCTAATTCATAATATTTTTCATCAGCTATAAAATACTCATATTTAGGGAAAGAAACAAATTTTGTTGGTTTGGAACTATTATATTTAATGACATATGGTAAGATAATTGCATTAATTCTACCATGTGGCAAATGAAATTCAGCACCAATTTTATGAGCCAAAGAGTGATTAATTCCTAAGAATGCGTTTGTAAATGCCATTCCAGCTAAGGTACTGCTATTATGCATTTTTTCTCTTGCTAAACGATTGGTTCCATCATCATATGCTTGTTCTAAATATTTAAAAACAATTTCAACTGCTTTTTCTGCCAAGCCATCTGTATAATCAGATGCCATATTAGATACATAAGCTTCTATTGCATGTGTTAATACATCCATTCCTGTATCGGCTGTAACTGATTTTGGTAAACTCATAACTAAGTCTGGGTCTACAATTGCTACATCAGGAGTTAATTCATAATCTGCTAATGGATATTTTTTATTTTTCTCTTTATCTGTAATAACGGCAAATGATGTTACCTCTGAACCTGTTCCTGATGTGGTAGGAATAGCTACCATTTTACATTTAATTCCTAGTTTTGGGAATTTATAGGTACGTTTTCTGATATCCATAAATTTTAGTTTTAATCCTTCTACATCAGCATCTGGATGTTCGTAAAATAACCACATTCCTTTCGCAGCATCTATCGGACTTCCTCCCCCAACTGCAATAATTACATCTGGTTTAAAGGTATTCATGGCTGCTACACCTTTTTTTACTGTTTCAAAAGATGGGTCTGACTCTACTTCGCTAAATATTTCAGAATGTACATATTGATGTCTTTTTCTTAAATGATATAAAATTTTATCTACATATCCTAATTTTATCATACCTTCATCTGTTACAATAAAGGCTCTTTCGATTTCTGGCATTTTTTCTAAATACCCAATTGAACCAGCTTCAAAATATATTTTTTCTGGAATTTTAAACCATTGCATATTAACTCTCCTTTTCGCAACTCTTTTGATATTAATTAAATTAACAGATGATACATTTGCTGTTGTTGAGTTTCCTCCAAATGAACCACATCCAAGTGTTAGAGATGGCATATTCGTGTTATAGATATCTCCAATCGCTCCATGAGTAGACGGAGAATTTACAATGATTCTTCCTGCTTTCATCGTTTTAGAAAATTTTAAGTTTACTTCTCTATTTTCAGAATGAATAACTGCTGAATGTCCAAGTCCTCCAAATTCTAGTAATCTTTCTGCTTTTTCAATTCCTTCTTCTTCATTTTCTACAATATAATAAGTTAAAACTGGACTTAATTTTTCTTTTGAAAATGGATAATCTCGGCCAATTCCCTCTTCATATACAACTAAAACTTTCGTTTCTTCTGGTACTTCAAATCCTGCTTCTTTTGCAATGGTATAGGGTAATTGTCCTGGTACATGTGATTTTAATTTATACCCATATTGTTCATCATATTCAAACATACTAACCTTTAATTTTTCTTTTTCTTCTGGATTAATAAAATAACATCCAGCCTGTTTCATTAATTCTTCAAATTCTTGATAAATATCTCTATCTACTAAAACGGCTTGTTCAGATGCACAAATCATACCATTATCAAATGCTTTTGATAAAACTAAATCATTGACAGAGGTTTTTAGTTTCGCACTTTTATGGATATAACATGGTACATTTCCTGGTCCTACCCCTAATGCTGGCTTTCCACAAGAATAAGCAGCTTTTACCATTCCTGTTCCACCAGTTGCTAAAATTAAATTAACATCTGGATGGTTCATTAGCAATCTTGTAGCCAAAACACTTGGTTCTTCTATCCATAAAATACAATTTTCTGGGGCACCTGCACGAATGGCTGCATCTCTTACAATTCTAGCTGCTTGGCTACTGCTTTTTTGAGCAGATGGGTGAAAACCAAATATAATAACATTTCTCGTTTTTGCCGCAATAATAGATTTAAACATAGTTGTCGAAGTTGGATTGGTTACTGGTGTTACTCCTGCAATAATTCCAACTGGTTCTGCAATTTCTACATAATCTTCTTCTTCGTTTTCATTAATAATTCCTACTGTTTTTTCATATTTGATGCTATGATACACATATTCTGTAGCAAACATATTTTTTGTTATTTTATCTTCATAAATTCCTCTTCCAGTTTCCTCTACTGCCAATTTTGCAAGTTCCATATGATGCTCTAAGCCTGCCATTGACATAGCCTTCGTAATATTATCTACTGTTTCTTGGTCTAATTGTAAATATTCTTTAGATGCTTGTTTGGCTTTTTCTAATAATTCATTTATCATATTTTGAACTCTTTGTTCTTCTTCTAGGTTTGTATTTTCAGACATAAAAAATTCCTCCTCATTTGTATTATTTTAACCACAATTATTATATATTATTAGAAAAATTTGTCAAGTTATTAAAAAGTTTTAGATATCTTTAATTATCGTTTTTTATTTTTAAAGTTCCATCTTTGTTTCTTTCTAGTTCTGTTCCACTTTTTAAACATACAATCGGTTTTAAACTACCCCTTCCATCATATGTTATTCCTCTACCATATTGATATAAAACTCTTCCTCCTCCTAAATAAGATGGAGAGGCTAACCACATTTGACTTCCATTACCTTGATTATAAATTCCATTAAAATCATCTTGAATAACTTCATATCTATAAGACACATATTCTGTATCAGTATTAGCCTTAACAGCATATCCTATTTCATTCATCATTTTATATTCCATGTATAAATTTGGATGTGTTTGTTTATAAGATTCACAAAATAATTCTAATGTTGGCGTTCCTATTACATATTCTGCTTGTGTTCCACTGTATTTTTCCCAAATAGAAGTGTCTACTAAATATGCTACTCTCTTAATTCCTATCTCTTGACTAGTTTCAGTTCCATTATAATTTAAATATTCACTTAGCCATTTTTTGGCTAGACAATTGTCTTTTCCATTTGTTTGTCCTGTTATCCATTCTGTGCCGTTATAATCTTCATATACATTATTTAAGTACGTAAATGTTGAGGAATTTGAATCTACTTTACTTCCATTTTTTCCTGCTGGCATATCTTCACAATTTATATACTTATCTGCTATTAGATAAAGATTTTCTTCATCTGCAAAAAAAAGTCTCCATGCTGATACTCCCTGTCCTTCACATTCATATCCTGTTACTAATGAACCATAATAGGAAGAAGGATTTTGTATGATTTCGTCTTGACTAATAATTTCTGCTTTTTTATATTTATCTTTAAAATCAATTGTTTTGTCTGTAGTAAAATATTCTCCTTCTACTTCTCCAGTTATTTTAAAGGTTACTTGTTTTTCTATTCCATCTGTAATATATGGTTTTGTTGGCGAAATTGATGTTATAGTTCCACCTTCTATGGATGCTTCAAAATCAATTTTTAGTTTCGTTCCTTCTTCTACTCCTTCATTTGGAATTTCTTCATCATTTTCTAATGTTATTTTTATACTATCTTGTTTTACGTTTGGTCTTAATTGTGATAATTCTACTTTTCCATTTGAATCTATTGTGAAAGTATAACCATCTAAAGTTACTATTAAAGGAAATTCTTCTCCTTCCACGGTTGCTTTTGGTATATTGTTTCTTATATTTTCTTTTATCTTGTTTTCTTCTAATTTACCAGTATCACTATAACTTCCTAATACTTCTAATTGTATTTTTTCCTTGGCTGTTTCTTTTTCCATTTCGTCTTTTGCGGTAATTGCTTTTTTTAAAAGTCCATTTTCTCCTGTTAGGGTTGCTAGACTTACTCCTGCTAAAATTAATAATACTATGATTGTTATGACTAATGCGATTAATGTAATTCCGTTTATTTTTCATCTTATGTAATCCTCCTAATACTTTTTTTGTATTCTATCATATACCTTATTATTATTTCAATACTTTTATAAAAATATACATAAACCAAACTTGCCATAATATCTTTCAAAGAAGTCAAAAAAATCATGATTGTGTACTATTCAATCATGATTTTTTGACTTTGTTCCCAAAATTATTTTACATAATTCCTATTTTTTTGACAAATTGCTTACCTTTTTTCATTAATTTTCTTTTATTCATTCCATCATTATCTGCATACATCATTACTAATCCTGTGGTAATTAATCCGCCTATCATAACACCTTTAACAAATTTCATATTTTTCACCTCAATCTTATTGTTTCTCTTTTTGTTTATTTTTATTCGATTTTGCATACAATTTAAATATGGAATATATTTCATGAATTGTTATCATTGCTAAAAAAATGCCAAAACATCTTTTTAAAATTTGAACATCAATATGGACTGAAATATTAGCACCAATTATGGCTCCTAATATACCAAATACAGAAATTAATATTGCTAATTTAATGTTAATATTCTTATTTTTTAAATTAACAATTATAGCAACTATAGCTGTTGGTATAAAAAATATTAAATTTGTCGCTTGTGCAACATGTTGCTCAATTCCTAACATAAAGGTTAAAAGAAATATTAAGATAGTTCCTCCTCCCATTCCTGTTCCACTTACAATTCCTGCTAAGACACCAATTGCTATTTCAATCATTTTTCCTCCTTAAATTTTTGCTTATTTTAATTGAAAATCATTTTATAAGATACATATGTTAGGAAAATTGTAAATGCTATTTTCATTACTTTTTCTGGTAATTTTTTTAACAGTTTTGCTCCTATGTATCCTCCAATTGCTCCACCTAAAGCACATAAAAAAGCTATTTTCCAATCAATAAAGTTCCCCTTATAATAGAAAAAACTACTTGTTATTACCATTGGTAAAATACAAAACACAGAACTTCCTCTTGCTTTTGTGTCTTCTACATCTAATAAATAGATAAATGCTGGTACTAGTATCATTCCTCCTCCTGTTGAAAATAATCCACTTACAATTCCTGCTAATAATCCAATTATTATTTTTTTAATCATACTTAAAAATCCATTCTTATTCACTTTTTAAACTCTCTCTTTTTTACAAAAATTAAAAACCTACTTTTTAGTAGGCTTTCCGATTTCTATTTCTTTTATTCAATTCATTCAAATTTTCTTCTTTTGTTGTTCTTTTGTAAGTTCAAATGTTTCCTAGTGAACTGTAACTATTTAATCCAAATTATAGTATTTGGTTCCTAACATTTTGTCAGGTAAATATTGTTGTTCTACTTGATGCCCTGGAAAATCGTGTGGATATAAATATCCTTCACTATATCCCAATTCTTTCATTTTTTCAATTGGTGCATTTCGTATGTGCATAGGAATTTCTCCTGTGTCTTTTGTTTGTACATCTTTTAAGGCTTGGTCAATTCCTAAATAGGTTGCATTTGATTTTTTAGATGTTGCAACATATACAGCTGCTTGAGATAATAAGATTCTTGCTTCTGGCATTCCTATCATCTGAACAGCTTGCATAGCTGAATTGGCTACTACTAAAGCATTTGGATTTGCCATTCCTACATCTTCAGAAGCACATATAACAATTCTTCTTGCTAAAAATACTGGGTCTTCTCCTCCATTTAAGGCTCTTGCTAAATAAAATATGGTAGCATCTGGATCGGATCCTCTCATAGATTTTATGAATGCACTAATGTTATCATAGTGTTCTTCTCCATTTTTATCGAAAATAGCTTTTCGGTTTTGTATACTGTTTTTAATTACTTCATTTGTTAAATGAATATATCCATCCTCTGATAATGGTGTAGTTAAAGTCGCTATTTCTAATCCATTTAATGCTGTTCTTACATCTCCATTACTAATTGCCGCAATTTTTTTTAAGGTATCTTCTTCTATTTTTATATGATATTCTCCTAGTCCATCCTTTCTTTCTAAGGCATTTTTTAATACTTGATAAATATCTTTTTGTGTTAATGGATTTAGTTTAATTACCATTGATCTTGAAATTAACGCTTTATTTACTTCAAAATATGGATTTTCTGTTGTTGCTCCTATTAAAATAACGGTTCCATTTTCTACAAATGGAAGCAAGGCATCTTGCTGTAATTTATTAAATCTATGAATTTCGTCAATAAATAATATGCTTTTTCCTGTTGGGTTTAGCATAAAATTTTTGGTTTCTTCTACAACTTTTTTTATATCTGCTACTCCTGAAGTTACTGCATTTATTTTATAGAATTTGTATTTTGTTGTTTCACTAATCACCCTTGCTAATGATGTTTTTCCACAGCCTGGAGGTCCAAACAGAATAATACTAGATAATCTATCTGCTTTTATGGTTCGGTATAAAATTTTATCTTTTCCGATTACATGTTCTTGTCCAACATATTCTTCTAATGTTTTGGGTCTCATTCTAAAAGCTAATGGTGCATTATTATTATTCATAATTACCTCCTTCTTTATGTTTTTTTATTTATCGATACCTGTAATTTCTTCCTTTGTTTGGCTTATTATATCTTTTAATGTCTTCTTTTCTCTTTGTGCTAAAGCCTTTGTCCCTTCCATTCCTTTACTTCTATATAGTTTATCAATACTTAATTCTCTATTGCCATCCTTTTTTTCTTTTACACTAATTTCGTTTGTTAGATATTGATCTGAAATAAATAATTTTCTATCTAAGCAACCTTTTTGCTCATATGAAATAGATGTGTTACTTAAATCATATAATTGTGCCTCTATTAGTTTATTAAATAACTGTTCATCTTGTATATTAAGAACCCCATATTCCATACATTTTTCATAAAGATTATGTTGGACGTCAATTAATTCTTCAAAATTTTTTTCATCTAATGTTGCTTCTTCTCCAATTATATATTTATGACTCATACATGTATTTTTAGATATGGCACATCTATTTCTATAATAATCCCACTTTTGTATATAATCTAAAGCCTCATTTTTACTAGAAATATTGTTTATATCTTGGTTGATACATTTTAGAGTTAATTTTTCTAATTTGTGTAACTCGATATTTCTTTGAAACATTGTTAATTCTCTAAAATCTGTTTCTCCTTCAACAAATTGGTCAGATACTTTGCTTTCAACAGCATTTAACATTTCATAATAATTATTATTAATCGTTAATACTTTATTATAAAAGTCAGTCAATCCTGGATTTTCTTCTAATTGTTGTTTTATTACTTCATTCTTTTCCATTATCTCTTTACGAGTTTCGTCCAGTTTTTCTTGTGTTACTTCTCCTAAAAGGTTTTCAGACCAAAATGACAAATTTGTCATGGTTTGATATAATTCTACTCCTGTTCCTTCTCCATATTTTTCATCCAATTTTTCTGATAAAAAGCAATCAAAATATTCTCCTTGTTTTTTGAAAAATTCGCCCATCTCTCTTTCTCCTACTAGATAGGACAATTTATTATATATAACGTCAAAATGATCGTGTTGTATAAAATGCCCCTACAGTTGGATTTTCTCTAAAATATAAAGTATATTGATTTTCTTCACCATTCATATCTGCATAAATTATGTCATTTAGACTTGAAACTGCATTTATAAAATTCTCTTTATATTCCTCTTTTGTCACCTCTACTAAAGTTCCTTTTTTACTCGCATTCCTATCAAAGTTTTCATCGATTTTATTCAATGTTTGTACTAAAAGCGCTTTTATTTGATTTTCGGTTCCTGTTTCTTCTGAAAATTCTTTACCGTCTCTTTTTTATTATTTCATCTACTATTTTTTCATTTACTTCTTCTTGTATTTCTTCATTATTAACTATTACCTTTAGAGAATCTGCAAAATGATCTCTTTTTTCATTATCTATATTATATTCTTTCTCTTGTGCTACCTCATCTACTTTCTCATGACTGGTAGCTCCAGTTGATAGTGTTGCCAGATAATACAATAAACATAGCCTTTCTTATTTTCGCCATTAATCCTTTCTTTTGCACTTCTGGTAACTTATTATTATCTTTTTCTTTCAACTCTTTTCCTCCTTGCTTAAAGGTACTCTCTTACTTAAATCAATCTTATTTATTTTATACTCCTAATAAATTTAATCCTTTTTTTATCAATTCTTCTGTTGATAATTCATTTTTATCTAGTTTCGCAAATACTTTTTCTATTTCTTTTTTATTATAGCCTAATACTTGCAAAGCTGCTATTGCTTCTGCTATTTTGTTATTATTTTCAATGGCAATTTGTAATTTATCTTGTGTTTCTTCTTGGTCAGTTGCTTTAGATTGGCTATTTAGTTGTTCATTGATTTTCTCTATTTGTTGTTCTTTTGTTATTTTGTCTTTTAATTCTAAAATAATTCTTTGTGCAGATTTTGCCCCAATTCCTGGTATACCTGTTAGTGTTTTTATATCTTCTGCTATAACGGCTAAGGCAAATTCAGATGGCTCACATACTGCTAACATCGTAAGGGCTGTTTTGGCTCCTACTCCACTTACACCAATTAATAATTCAAACATTTTTAATTCCTCTAATGTATTAAATCCATAAATGCTAATGTCATCTTCTCTAACTTTATAATAAGTGTGTACTTTTACACTTTCTCCTATATTTCCTATCTTTTCTATTCCTACTTCTGACATGAATATTTTATATCCTAAGCCTCCTACATCTATTACTATATATCCTGTCATTTTCATTTCTAAGGTTCCTTTGATATATGCTAACATTTTCATTTCCTTCCTTTTTTAATTATGTATCATAAAAATAAGTTGCTTCTAAGTCTGCTTCATGTGCTAATAATGCAATTGGATATTTTGTATAACTACTTCCAATAGCGTTGTAATTTTCTTTTGGTTCGGTATATCCCATGTGCCAACGAATAGAATATTTTTCTTCTGGTGTTAGTTTTATGTATTCTGTTATCATCATAACGGATTTTTCTCCATGCCCATATGGTATGGTGTCATCTACTGTATAATATGGTACTTTTTCCCACACTCCTAATGCGTTTTTGGCATTTCGATAATCGACTTTGTAAAAATTAGTTTTACAAATATCATGTAATAAACCAATAATAATAATAGATTCTTCTACTATTTCAATTGGCATGATACAATTTTGTACTTTGTGTTTTAAGATTTCATATACTTTTAAACTATGTTCTGCTAGTCCTCCTTCATGGTCTCCATGGAATCTTGTGCTAGCTGGTGCAATAAAAAAGTCTGATTTTTCTAAGAAACTAATCAATTCCTCCATTCCTTCTCTTTTTACACTTTTTAATAGTTCTAAAAATTGTTCTTTCATTTTTTCGCCCTTTCTTCCTAATTCTTATTTATTAAAATACTTTATTGCTTTATTTTTACTTTCTTGTTTTTTACATTATATAAACACTTGCTTAAAAAGTCAAGCGTTTCTACAAACTTTTGTTTTGTGTTTTCTACTTATTCAAATCTATTCTTTCCTTTTCTTTTTGTGTTTGTTGATTAATATATTTTTGCAACTTTTTTGCTCCATTTTCTTTTTGTCTTGCTCCAAACTTTAATCCACTTTCTTGTAGTTCTTTTAGTTTAGGAATATCTACTTTTAAAAATCGCCTATCTCTTTTTGAAAAAATATAGGGTCTTATCCCATCCTCTTCAGAAAAAGCACATAACGTATAATCTCTTTGTTTTTCTTCATTTTCTCTATAACAGTTAAAAACAAATACTTTTTTTCCCATAAAATGAGGTAATACTCCTTTTAACATACCTCTATAAAATTTGTCAATTTCTATACTTTCCATGTCTTCATTGCCACGATATAATCCTTCATCTTCTAATACTATTTTTAATGCCTCATGTGGATTTTTTTCTTTTGCCTTTTCTTTTAGTTTTTTTACTTCCTCGTCTTTATATTCTCTTTCATCTTTTATATATCCTATTTCTATTAACATTTGAGTTATCGTATCTTTATCAAATCTTTCTTTGCTTTCTTTTGATAAGTTTCCCTTATATTCAAAATGCTGTAATCTTGATTTTGTTTGTATATTTTCTAAATCTAATTGTAAATCTGCTACAAATGTTCCCCTATTTTTTGTTCTTACAATTGGATTAATATGTCCACCTTCTTCTGGTGAACTGGCAACTGCATATATCCCAAATTCTCTTGCTATATTACAATATAAATGGGTTAATGATACACATATTATTTTTCTTTTTCTTGCAATTTCTTCTATGTTATTTTCTAATTTTTCTGCTAAATCATATATTCTTCTTCTTGTCTGTGAATTCCCAAAATAATAGTTTTCATCAAATGACTTCATCTTTCCTAATTCTACATATAGATATAATGCCCTTTTTATTTCATTTTCTTCATCATTTCCATAAAAATTAGGCATATCTTGTTTTAACTTATCAATCATTTCCTTTCTTTTCATCTCTATCACCCTATTTCTATTTTTTAGTATAGCATAAGATAATAGCAAAATCAATCATAAGATTACATAATTTTTTTCATTTAGTAATCCCTATAAAATGGCAAAAAAATAATAAAATAAAAAAAGATTATGATGAAAAGTATTTCGTAATTAGAAAATGTTAGGAAGTATTTTAGGAGAATCTCAAAGTGTCGTCTTTGAGAGGTGCCTGAAATATTTCCTTACATTTTCTATTACAAATATCTTGACAGATTAATCTTTTTTTATTTTATTATTTTTTTGCCATTTATAAATTTACTAAATCTTATCTTTTATTGTAATTTATCTGAAAATTCTTGAATTCTCTTAATTGCCTCTACTGTATTTTCCTTTGTTCCAAAAGCAGTCAATCTAAAATAGCCTTCCCCACATGTTCCAAATCCACTTCCTGGTGTTCCTACTACATTTGCTTCTTCTAATAATTTATCAAAAAACTCCCAAGATGTCATACCATTTGGTACCTTTAGCCAAACATAAGGTGAATTTACACCACCATATACAGTAAACCCTACTTCTTCTAAACCATGTTTAATAATTTTAGCATTTTCTAAATAAGCTTTAATATTTTCTTGAATTTGTTTTTTTCCTTCCTCTGAATAAGTGGCTTCAGCTGCTCGTTGTACCATATAAGATACACCATTGAATTTTGTACAAGTTCTACGATTCCATAACTGATTTAAATCTACTTCTTTTCCTTCTTTTGTATATCCTTTTAATGTTTTTGGAATGACTACATAAGCACATCTAACACCAGTAAATCCTGCTGTTTTAGAATAACTTTTAAATTCGATAGCCACTTCTTTTGCTCCTTCTATCTCATAAATACTATGTGGTATATTATCTTCTGTAATAAAGGCTTCATAAGCAGCATCATATAAAATAATCGATTGATTTTGTTTGGCATAATCGACCCATTTTTTTAAATCTTCTTTTTCTAATACCGTTCCTGTTGGATTGTTTGGAAAACATAGATAAATCATATCTACCTTTTCTTTTGGCAATTCTGGTTTAAAATCATTTTTGGCTGTTACTGGTAAGTATGTAATATTTCTTCCACACATCATATTGGTATCTAAATAAACAGGATAGACTGGATCCGTTATAGCTACTTTGTTATTTTGTGCAAAAATATCAACTATATTGCCACAATCACATTTTGCTCCATCTGATACAAATATTTCGTCTTCTTCTAATTCAACACCTCTTGTTTGATAATCATTTTCTACAATTGCTTTTCTTAAAAACTCATATCCTTGTTCTGGTCCATATCCTTTAAAACCTTCTTTGGTTCCCATTTCGTCTACTGCTTGGTGCATAGCCTTTAAACATGCTGGTACAATTGGCTTTGTTACATCTCCTATTCCTAATTTAATGATTGTTTTGTTTGGATTTTCCTCCATAAATTTTGCAACTTTTTTAGCTATTGTTGAAAATAAATAACTATCTTGTAATGATAAAAAGTTTTCATTGACTAAACTCATTTTTCTCCTCCTTTTATGCCAACAAAAATAACTCTTCTGGCAATTTTTATTAAAAACTTTAAGCTTGGTACTCTTTGAGTTTCCTAAATTTCTATTTGTCCTTCAAATACTGTTGTTGCAGCCCCTGTCATATAAATATGATTATCTTCTTGATTCCATTGTATTTCTAAAATTCCTCCGAAGTAACTCTACATAGGCATGTCGATTCGTTATTCCATTTAAATAGCAAGCAACAACAGTTGCACAAGCACCTGTTCCACAAGCCAAAGTTTCTCCTGAACCTCTTTCCCATACTCTCATTTTTATGTGTTCTTTATCTTCAATTTCTACAAATTCGACATTTGTTTTATTGGGAAATACAGATGCAACCTCTAAAATTTTCCCATATTTTTTCACATCAAAAGTTTCAACATCTTCTACTATTGTAATGGCATGTGGATTTCCCATAGACACACAGGTAAATTTAAATTCTTTATCAATTGCTGTTACTTTTAAGTTTTGTACAGGTTCTTCTATTGCCATAACTGGTATTTTTTCTGGTGCTAAAATTGGTTCTCCCATATCAACTCTTACGGTTTCTACTTTTCCTTCTTTAACATTTAAGATTAATGTTTTGATACCTGCCAAGGTTTCAATGTTTATGGTTGTTTGATTGGTTAATCCTTTATCATATACAAATTTTCCTACACAACGAATTCCATTTCCACACATTTCTGCTTGACTTCCATCACTATTGAACATCTCCATTTTGAAATCTGCTACATCACTTTTACTGATTAAAATTAGTCCATCTGATCCAATTCCAAAATGTCTATTACTTAGTAAGCGTGCTAATGAAGACCTATTTTCTATGTTTTGATGAATCGCATCTATATATATGTAATCATTTCCTAAACCGTGCATCTTTGTAAATTTTATCATTTTACTTTTTCTCCTTTTCTTCGTATTTTTCATAAAACCAATCTGTACTTTCTTTATATTTAGTTGGGTTATCAGCTTTTAATAAATCTTTATTAATAGCAAATAATAAAACTACATATACGATTGAAAATATTTCTCCCCAAAAATATTTATATCCTAAAAAAGTTAAATCTACTATATCTTCAATGGAAGAAAACAAAATTATCATATCATATACTAAAAGCCAACCAATGCTAGCATCGAACATATATTATATCTTTTTGCTCTCATTTCATCATATTTTGACATATAAATTCTTGCTATTTGATAAATAAGCAAAAGATTTAATAAAAGATGTATACCCAATGTTCCATAAGTTTTTACTTGAAAGATTGTATATAATTTTACACATTCATCTAGATAATATTCTTTTTCTGTTTTTAAGCTCATTCCTGTTATTCCTATGTCTATTTTAGATTTTGTATTAAAAGATTCTTTTGTGTTTGGTTGGATATAAAATTGTTCAAATTCTTCTTTTGTATAGGTTGCATCTAAGTTTAAGCGAATTCCAAAAAATGTTAACATTAGGACAATAGAAATGGCAAATGTAACTACTAATCGTTTTATTAGGATTGTCTGATTTTTTGAAAAAAAGTTTATTACTAAAGTTATGGTTAATAATATTCCTATTGTTATTAAATGAGTATTCATAAATAATTTTTTGGTACTTTCTATTGGATCTATAATAGTAGATTGATAAACAATTATATAGGCAATTACACCTATTATTAAAATAATTAAAGTTGCTATCATTTGTAGTATTACATAGGTGTTATCCAATGGTATATAGTAATAATATCTTGTATGGTACCAATAGTGTCTATCATAATTATTTCCAACTGCATGATTGTCTCGTCCATTTCCTATATTGTGATTTCCCATTGATGGAAAGTCACCTCTTCCCATAAATGCCATTGTATTTTCTCTCCTTTTAATATTTATTTGTATTTTATCATATCACAAAAATTTTAACAATGTTTTCTTTCTTTTTTCTATTTTTACTTTTGCATAAATATTCCTTTAACACAATTATTGTTACAGTTCACTGAGAATAAAATAGATGATTCAAAGACAACAATAACAATATTGATTCGGATTTTCGGTTACCCTACATGACGCTAAGAAAT
>JAAWGB010000002.1 GCA_022795075.1 Clostridia bacterium
GGGTCCTGTTTTCGGGTATCGTTCACCTGTATTTTTAATATTTCTTAGCGTCATGTAGGGTAACCGAAAATCCGAATCAATATTGTTATTGTTGTCTTTTGTAAGTTTGAATGATATTGGTGAACTGTAACTTAAAAACTTGCCAAAAGATTCTTTTCTTTTGACAAGTTTGATAATTTATTTTATTTTTTTCTTCTTCTAATTTGCCATATAATAATTCCAACAATTATAATTATAACTGGTAAAATAAATATAATAGCCATAATAATTATATTTTGTTGCTCTGTTACAGTATATTTTACTGCATCATAATTTTTTCGAATTGTCATGGTGTCTTCTCTTTCATTTAAATATGCTACAGAGTTTAATATTAAATCTCTATTATTATATAAATTGACTGTTGACATAGTGTATCCATTTATTTGTACTTGCATATCCATAGCAAATAACTCATTTGCATATATAATTAATTTAGATGTTTTTCCTTCTTCTATTGTCTTTGTTGCAATAGCTGCTATTGTGCATGTTTCTTGTTCTCCATCTTGAGAAGTTTTGGTTGGAGTAGTTTGATTTAAATTAGTTCTTACAAATGCTTTTTCTGTTGTAGTTGCCAATATTTCCTTCTTTACTCCTAATTCTTCTAGTTTATCTTCTTGGAAAGTAATTTTGGCTGCATCTACTAAACATAGATTCATTGTCATGTTTAGTTTGTTGGTTAAACTTGTGCCTTGTGTTCCTTCTATTATAAAATCTGGATAACCTGATACCATGTTAGCATTACTTCCTTCAAATATAACACCTTTTTCAATGGTAATTCCATATTCATCTAATACTTTTTGGAAATTACTTAAATTAGCATTACTAATATTAGGTCCACACATTAATAACATTTCTCCGCCTTTTTTGATGTATTCTATCATTTTGTCTTTTTCCAATTCAGTTAAATCTTCTTTTAAGGTTGAAACTACCAAACAATCACAGTCTTCTGGAATCCCTCCATTTGCTAATATATCAACCGTTTCTACTTCATTTGCTTCATTTCTCATTGCTTCCATTATAGTTGAGAAATATTGTGTACTATACATGGTATGATTACTCATAAAATATATTTTTGGTTTTTGTTGTGTTGTAACATTTATAATAGCATTGGTTATAGCCTCTTCTGTTATATCAATTTGATTATAAGTAGTATAATCATAGGTATATAAATCACTATCTGTTAAGGTTTTTTCATTTTCTCCTGCTTGTATAATTATTAAACTATCTGTTGCATTTAGTGAATATTTTTGCATTAAGTCCGCTCTTGCAGATAAATCATCTATTTTTTCCATTTTAATGTGATGATTTAATTCTACATATCTTTCTGTAAAATTAATAACAGATGGGTAATTGCTATAATTAATTACTGTAATGTTAATATCTTTGTCTATATTTCCTACTTTATCTTTACTTTCTTGTGATAAAGAATAAATCTTATTTTTGGTACAGTCTATTTCTGGTAATACTACTTTTTCTAATAAAATGTTTACACCAATATAAACCGCAATAATAATGGCTATTAATAAAATTGTTTTGGTTCCATTTATTAACCATCTTTTTTTTATTCCTGTCCCTATTTCTTGAACCTTTTTGTTGGTAACTGCCTCTTGATTTTCCTGTTTTTTAGCCTCTTTCTTCACTTTTTTCCCTCCCTATTTAACCATTTTTCTTCTTTGCATAACAATCATTGTAAAACTAATAAATACAACACTAAATAATAACAAACTAATTAGGTTCTCTATTGATATCACACCTTGTGCAAAACTTGTATAAAAATTAATTAAAGCAAATCCTGTAAATACACTGCTTATATCTGTTATAAATAGTGACATTATTAAAAAAGCAACTGTAATAATTCCTGCTATAATTTGGTTTTCTGTAAGACTAGATGCAAACATTCCAACTGATAAAGTTGCAATACTCATTAATATAAAACCTAACATAGCAACTAATACTTGATTGATACTTGGTTCTCCAAAAAATGAAACAATAAAATAGAATAAGAAAGATATAATTAGTGTTATTACTATAACACTTAATGCTGCCATTAATTTTCCTATTACTATTTTGAAAATACTAATTGGTGATGTTAAAAGTAATTGTTCGGTTCCATTTTTTCTTTCTTCTGCAAACATTCTCATGGTTAAGATTGGTACAATAATAATCAATCCATATAAGGCTGTATAGTAATATAAGGCTCCTAAGTCTACACTTCCTGATGAAAGTGCTGTTAAATAAAAGAATATACTAAAACATAATAAAAATATTCCTATTACCACATATCCTATAGGAGATAAAAAATAACTTTTTAATTCTTTTTTTAATATGGCTTTCATTTTATTTTTCTCCTCCTTCAATCAATTTCATAAAAGCTTCTTCTAATGTTGTATCTGCTTTTTTCATTTCAAAAATCGTGATATTTTCTTTTGCAAATTCTGAGAAGATTATTTTTCTTAAGTCTGTGTTTCCTTTTGCTTGTATGACATATTGTTTGGTTCCGTCTTCATTTTGTGCTACTAATTTAATTTTTTCTATCTCTTTTATTTTTTCTTGTATGGTTGCCATTTTGTTTTCTAAATCTTCTACTGTAATGTAAATATCGTTATTGTTTGCTACTTTATTTTCTAAGTTTTCTGGGGTATCAATAGCTACCATTTTTCCTTTATTAATAATGATTACTTTATTACATATTTGACTGACTTCTGATAAAATGTGTGAACTTAAAATAACAGTATGTGTTTTTCCTAATTCTTTAATTAAATTTCTAATTTCTGTTATCTGCTTTGGATCTAATCCTACTGTTGGCTCATCTAAAATTAGTATTTTAGGATCTCCTACTAATGCTCCTGCCATACTAACTCTTTGTTTATAACCTCTTGATAAATTTCTAATTAGCTTTTTTTGAACATCTTTTAGTCCTGTTTCTTCTATTATCTTCTCAACTTTTTCTTTTCTTTCTTTTTTATTAACTTGTTTCATCTCTGCCATATAGGTTACAAATTCTTTTACTGTTAAATCTGTATATAATGGCACTCCTTCTGGCATATATCCAATCTGCTTTTTAGCTTTTTTTGGTTTTTTTAACATATCATAGCCATCTACTATAATTTCTCCAGTTGTTTGTTCAATAAATCCTGTTATCATATTCATAGTTGTACTTTTTCCAGCACCATTTGGACCAAGCAATCCAATAATTTCACCTTCTTTGATGGTAAAACTAATGTTGTCTACTGCTACTGCTTTTCCATACTTTTTTGTAACATTTTTTACCTCTATCACAAAAAATTCCTCCTTTATATATCTTCAATGGTTTAATCTTTAACATGTTATCACTTTCTCTTTTCCTTGTAAAGAATTTCACAAAAAATTTACAATGGTTATGTTACAGTTCACTACTAGCACCATTCGAACTTACAAAAGACAACAATAACAATATTGTTTGGATTTGAATCATCTAATTTATTCTCAGTGAATGGTAACATGGTTATTTGAAGTGACCTTTATCTCCAAAATCATTACATATATTTTTAATTAATAACATATTTATGAAATAGGAGCGTGAATGGTTATGGATTTGCTTTATCCTTTTTTAACTACTTTTATTCTTGTGTTTTTTTCTGAGTTAGGTGATAAGACTCAACTTTTAGTTTTGTCCTTTTCTGCTAAAAACAAAATTAAAAGTATTTTATTGGGTGTTGCAATTGGTACTTTTTTAAGTCATGGTTTTGCTATTTTATTTGGTAGCAAAGTGGCTTATTTTTCCAGTAATAATTTTCAGTTTTACTTGAAAATTTTTACTTATTTTTCTTTTGTTTTGTTTGGAATTTGGGGATTTTTGTGTCATAAATTTAAGGTTACCCATGTTTGTAATACTAATAATGATTCTTGTGTTTCTTCTAAGTCTAAGTTGTTACAAAGGTTTTGTTGTTTAAAATTAAATTGCGTTTTTATGGTGGCCTTTTGTATTTTGGTTGGAGAATTAGGGGATAAAACTTTTTTGGCTTCTTTGAGTCTTGGATTGGAATATCCTAATGCTAAATTTCCTTTAATTTTAGGTTCTATTTGTGGTATGGTAATGAGTAATTTTATTGCTATTTCTTGTGGCAAATTACTTGGTAAACATTTTAAACAAAGTTTTATTGAATTATTGTCTAATATTACTTTTATTGTTTTTGGATTATTGGGCTTTTTAAATATTTTTTTTAGATAGTTTTGGTCTGTTTTTTCGGATTTTTTCAATTTTAGCCTCAATTTTTCTTGACACTTTGTTTTTTTTGTGCTATTATATTTATTGTTATTTACTAAATGGGTCAGTAGCTCAGTTGGATAGAGCACAGGCCTTCTAAGCCTGGGGTCCGGGGTTCGAATCCCTGCTGGCTCACCACTATTTTCAAGGGTTTCAATCCCTTGATTTTTTATTTTTTCTCTAATATCTAAAAAAACATCTAAAAAATTTTTGTAATTTTTCTTTTAATAACTCTCGTATCTATTCCGAATCTATATAAGAATACAACGAAAAAACATCTCAATTTACATTGCTGTATTTTGAGATGTTTTCATTCTATTTGCTATATCTTTTTAAAAATTCTTCTAATTCATTTTCGTTTGCAAATATTTCTTCAAAAATATTATATAAAGTATCTGTAGATTCATATTCTCCAATTGCATAGCATTTTTTTCCTAATCCATAAGCAATTCCTGACTCTATATGTGCTGCCTTTCCTGCTGGTAAAACTAATAATAAATTTTTTGAGCTTTTTTCTCCATTCATATCGTTTTCAAATAGTTTTAATACAACATCACTCTTTAAGTTTAGTGATTCAAATTCTTGTTGTTTTTCTTCTGGTGTTTGATTACTATTTCCATAACCCCAATCTTTTTCATTTTGTAAAAAGCAATAATAGGATATATTATATTTATCAAACAACTGGCATATTTTTAAAATATTTTCTTTATTCCTAGCTCTACCTGCTATAAAAAATTCATATTTATTTTCCATAAAATATCTACCTTTCAATTTTTTGTTCTATTTTTCTATTATCTCAATAATAGTATATCATATTTCTCTTATTTTTCAAATTATAATCTTTTATTATTTAAAAGGATATATGAAAAAAACATATCAATTTACATTACACTGTATTTTGAGATGTTTTTTATTTTTTCATATTAATGCCTTTTTCTATCTATACTAATTCAAAAATTGTTTCTTCTCCTTCTTCTGCATTAGGACCTATAAATATTTTAAATTCTCCTTTTTCTGCTTGATATTGCAATTTTTCGCTCCAAAATTTTAGCATATCTACAGTAATTTCAAAAGTAATGGTTTTTTCTTCATAGGCTTCAAAATACTCCTTTTTAAAGCCTTTTAATTCTTTCACTGGTCTTACACTACTGGCTACTAAATCTTGGATATAAAGTTGTACCACTTCTTTTCCTCCCCTATTACTATTGTTTTTTACTTTAATAGAAACAGTAATAAATGAATTTTCCGTTATTTTAGGACTACTAATTTTTAAATCAAAATATTCAAATTTAGAGTAAGATAAGCCATATCCAAAAGGATAGAAACTTTGGGTTGGAATATCTTGATAACGAGAAGCAAAGCGAATATTGCTAATATGTGGTCTTCCTGTCTGATAGTGATTATAATAGATTGGGCATTGCCCTGTAGCTTGCGGAAAGCTCATGGTTAGTTTTCCTGATGGATTAACTTCCCCAAAAATAACATCTGCAATAGCGTTTGCACCTTCTGTTCCTGGAAACCATACTTCTAAAAGTGCATCTGTCTTTTCTGAAATATCTTTTAATACCAATGGTCTGCCATTAAATAAAACGGTAACTATTTTTTTGTTTTGTTTGGCTAGTTCATTTAGTAATCTTTTCTGAATTTCTGAAATTTCAATATTGGCTCTTGAACAGGCTTCTCCACTTTGTCTATAATGTTCTCCAATGGCCAAAACAATGGTATCTGCTTGTTTCGCAATTTCAATTGCTTGTTGCAAATATTCATTTTCTTTTTCTTCTTCATTTTCAACATGAATGATATTTCCTCCATCTGCTGATAGTATTTGATTAATTTCTTTTTCTCTTAAGATTTCACTTCCTTTTGCATATAGAACATTTTTAGTTCCCATTCTTTTTTCAAATACTTCCTTTAAGGTTTGTATTTTAGATTTATCTGAAAATATCGACCATGAACCAAGTATAGCAATATTATCACCATATGGTCCAATTAATGCTATTTTTTGATTTTTCTTTAATGGTAATACTTCTTTTTCATTTTTTAATAGGACAAGTGTTTCGGCAGTTTGTTTTCTTGCTTCTTGTAAGTTTTCTTCACTTTTTAAAATTCTTTTTTCCCTTTCTTCATCAATATTTCCATATGGATTTTCAAATAATCCTAGTTTATTTTTTAGGATTAATACTCTCATAACTGACTGGTTTAATATTTCTTCTGGCACTTTGCCTTCGTCTATTAATTCTTTTAAATGATTGGCATACACATTAGACATCATGTCAATATCTACACCTGCCATAATTGCTCGGTAGGCTGCTTGCTTTTTATCTTTTGAAACACCATGAGCAATTGTTTCTTCTATTGCAGAATAATCAGAAATAACAATTCCTTTAAATCCTAATTCTTTTCTTAATACTTCTCTTAATAACCATTGGTTAACCGATGCTGGTACCCCATTTATAGTATTAAAAGAAGTCATAATCATTTCTGCTCCATTTTCAATAGCAGATTTGTAAGCAGGTAAGTAATATTGTCTAAATTCCCTTTCTGACATATCGACTGTATTGTAATCTCTACCACCTTCTACTGCTCCATAGGCAGCAAAGTGTTTCACACAAGCTGCGACATTTCCTAATTTGGAAATATCTTCTCCTTGATAGGCTTGTATCATCGTTTTGGCAAATACTTGTCCTAAGTAAGGGTCTTCTCCTCCAATAGATTCCATAACTCTTCCCCATCTTGAATCTCGCACTAAATCTACCATTGGTGAAAAGTTTACACTTGCCCCTGCTGATCCCGCTTCTTTAATCGATACTTTTGTACAATGATAAACTACATTTGGATCCCATGAACATCCTTGGGCTAATGGTATTGGAAATACTGTTCGATAGCCGTTAATGATATCTGCCATAAACAAAAGTGGTATTTTTAATCGACTTTTGGATAAATATTCGTCTTGTACTTTTCTAATTTTTTCGCTTCCTACAATATTTAAGATAGAACCTACCTGATAAAGTGTTTTATTTGATAAATTCAAATCTTTTAATGGTCCTGTTGTAGTATCAATATTATCCATTAAAAATACTTCTCCTGTAACTTGAACTAATTGTCCTATTTTTTCTTCTATTGTCATTTCCTGTAATAAATCTACCAATTCTTCTTTTTTCATACCATTAACTCCCTTTTATTGATTTCTACAATATTTAGCTTTTCTAAGCCTTTTTTCACATATTCATTTTTCATAAAATAGTTCCAAATAAGACCTGTCATATAATTTTCAATCATAATCATGGAAATTCCTTTGTCAATTCCAATACATTCTTCTGCATACCATGGTTTTTCGTAATCTAAATTATAGGCATCTTTAAAACCATATTTTCCCCATAATTTAGGAAAATGATTGTAATAATATTCTAAGGCTTGGATGGAAAGTTTTGGTGTAAAAACAATGGAACCTGCTGCTCCACTAGGAGAAATTGTACCATCATTTCCTTTTAGTTCACTTTTAGCTGGCATGGCTCCAAATTCTCCTGAATATCCTTTTGGACCTACACAAGCAGTTAATCCCCAAGAGTTTTCTCCATATGTTTTGAATTTTTTCTCTTTTGATTGGATATTTTCACAAGAACATTGCTTACTTTTTTTCATACAATATTTTCTGTTTGCTAGTGTTGCTTTTACAGAATTTTCAAACCAATCTATTCCATTGGCATCTTTTTTGTTTCTAAAGTCAATCCAGGCATGGGAATATTGATAAGTAAATAATGTTCCACAATAGGTATAAACGATATTTTTTATGTCTTCATAATTGGTTACTGGCTTTTTAAAATCTTGATAGATACTTACATCAACTGAATAAGTTGGTGATGCTACACTTAAAACATATAACATTAATTGTTCTGCATACATATCCCAATGTCCTGAAAATCCTTCTTCTGGTGAATATCCCATATAAAATTGATTAACTTGTTCATCACGATACCAGTTCCAATTTACATTTTTATATAGTTGCTCTGCTTTTTCTTTTATTTCTCCTTGAAAATACTCTCCTGCTAAAATGGCACCACATATAAAGATTGCTGTGTCAATAATGGAAACTTCACAATTCCATTCTCTTTTTGCTGTTTCCATATTAATAAAGTGATAGAAAAATCCGTTTACTGTTTCTAGGTTATGTAAGAAGGTATCTAATGTTCCACTAGCTCTTTTATACGCCTCTTGATAGGTTATCCATTTTCTTTCTACTCCAATTACTAATGCTGCTAGTCCATATCCAACTGATGCAATACTTGCAATTTGTGGCGATAGTTTGCTTTTGTCTCGAATAAGACCATATCCTTTACTTGCTTTGTTTGTGTTTGCCTCTTTTATAAAGAAGTTATATCCTCCTTTTATTTCTTTTTTTAGTAATTGCTCTTTTTGGCTTTTTATTCTCATTTGCTCACCTCAAATTTATTATAATTGGTATATTTCCCAAAAGCAATGGAGGTTTTTGCCAAAAATTACTCTATACTTACAAGATAATCCTATTTAAAAAAGGAAAACAGTTCGCTTAAGTAATTTTCATAGAAATTCTAAATTCATTTTATGGCACCCTTCCATGCCAAAGGCGTGAACTCTTTCCATAAAATAAATTAAAAATTTCTACTTCAATTACTTTCGATTCACTGTTTTCCTTTTTTAAATAGGATTATCTTGTAAGTTTTAGTAAATTATGCTAATTAAAAAGTTGATAATTATTTTTTACTTTTCAATAATTATCAACTTTTATTTATTCTTTTTTCCAATCCATAACATATTCTTTTTGACCTGTTTTATCATCTACTTGAATTCCTTTATTTTTAAAATTCATAGCTACATAAAAAAGAGTTGCATTCACATTTTTTTCATATACTTTTAATGTTAAATAATCATATCTTTCTTTACAATAATTAATTAGTCTTCTTCCTATTCCCTCTCTTTGATTTTCTTGTTTTACAAATAAAGCTCCAATATATTCATCTTTTAAAATACTAATAAAGCCTTTTATATCTTCTCCTTCTGTATACACATATGTATCTGATTTTAACAAATATTCATTTTTTACTAGATTAAAATTTTCTAGCCAATAATCTTTTTCAATAAAATCATGTGCCTTAAAATTTCCTTTTGTCCATAAAGTCATCACTTTAGTAACATCTTCTTCTTTCATTCTTCTTATCATTTGAATCTCCTCCGACTTTTATTTGTTACTAGTATATCCTAATTTCCAAAAAAATACAAATATTTAATCCGATTTTTTACGTTGTTTCATTTGATTTTCCATTTTTTCTAACTCTAGCTGAGATAATTCCTTAACAGAATAATAGTCTCCGTGACTAATACAAGCTATCACTTGCTTTAAAAAGGCTATATATTTTTCATCATTTACCATATTTTTACATTCCTTTATTACTATATTTTTTTACGCTAATAGAATATGTTCGATTTTATGGGTAATACTAATAGTGATACTTTCTTTTTGTCCATAATAACATATTTAGCTTGTAAATTCAACTATTTTTAAAGAATTTAGCATAATTGAAATCGAAAAGTATCGTAGTTTTAATGTGTTCAACATTTTTAGGCATCTTGTTATACTACTAATAATACTTTGGATTGCATGGAGGTACGAAATGAGTTCAGTCTTAAAATCTGATATTGATAAAAATTTTGGTAAAATATTACGTAATTTTCGTATAAAAAATAAATTAACACAAGAACAATTATCTGAAAAATTAGGTATTTCATTAAAATATATTTCTAGAATTGAAAACGGAAATAATGGCGTAAAAACACAAACCTTAATAAATTATATGAATATATTAGGTATCACTCCAAATACCATTTATGCTTCCTTTATTACTAATAAAGAAACACTTAAAAATATAGAAATTTCAGAAAAACTTTCTTTACTTTCTGATGAGAAAAAAGATTTTATCAATTCTATGATTGATTTGCTAAAAGAATTAAATTAATTTTAATATAAAACTAAAAGTTGCTAAAAATCCATTCTTTTTAGCAGCTTTTTTAGTTTTTATATTGTTTATAAAAAAATTACTCAATATTATAAGTATCTAAATCTTTAAAAGCTGGATCATATAAATTTTTACCCTTATAATCAAAACGAGATCCATGGCAAGGACAATCCCAAGTTTTATCTACATCATTCCAAGAAAGCAAGCAACCTAAATGAGTACAAACTGGTTTTACAGCAAAAACTTTTCCAGTTGGACTTTTATAAATTCCAACCTTTTCGTTATGAATTTCAATAATACTACCAGAATCATTAGCAATTTCGTCAAAATTCATATTAGCAGGTCTAAATTTATTAAGAACTAATGAATTAGTAGACTGAACTAATACATTTTTCATTTCATCTCTATTTTTTATTGGTTTTAAGCGAGAAGGCCTAAATAAATATTCATACTTATTATCTTTGTCACAAATTAAATCAGTAACTATATTGGCAGCTACATTCGATAACGTCATTCCCCATTTTTTAAAACCTGTACCAACAAAAACATTGGGCATAACAGAAGAATATTGACCAATAAAGGGAAGTTTATCAAGTGAAATACAATCACGTGTATTCCAGCGATATAAAACTTCACAGTTGGGGTAAAACTTTTTAGCCTCTTGCTCCAACATCCCATACGTATCTTGATAACAAGAAGGCTGACCAGTTTTATGATCTCCTCCACCAATTAATAATAATTCTTTTCCATTATGTCTAACAGTTCGGTAAGAAAAAGTAGGACTACTAGAATTAATATACATACCATTAAAAAGTGTTTTTTTGGTATCTACAGCAATTAAATAAGAAGTAGATTGATACATTTTAAGAAAATAGAATCCTGGAAAGTTAATAAAAGGATAATGACTAGCAACAATTACAAACTTACTTTTAACAGTAGCTTGATTAGTAATAACCAAATAAGTTTCATCCATATTTTTTTCAATATTAGTAACAACAGTATTGGCATAAATTTCACCATTATGGGATAAAATACTGTTGGCTAAACCATATAAATATTTTAAAGGATGAAATTGAGCTTGATTTTTAAAACAAATGGCTCCTTCTATTTCGAAAGGAAGACCTGTTTTGGTAACAAATTCGCAAGGAAAACCTAATGCTTCTACACTAGATACTTCCTTTTTAATTGCATTTAATTCTGACTTTTTAGTCGTATATACATAACTATTTTGATATTCAAAATCACATTTAATTTTTTCTGTATCGATAATATTTTTAATACTTTCAATTGCTTTTTCATTTACTTGTAAATAATCAGAAGCAAATTTTTTTCCAAAAGAATGAATTAAATAATTGTAAAACAAATTGTGTTGGCTAGTAATTTTAGCAGTTGTATGCCCAGTTGTCTTCTCACCAATTCCACTTTTATCTAAAACTGTTACACGAAAACCTAAATGACTTAAAAAATAAGCACAAGTAAGACCAAAAATCCCACTACCAATAATACATACGTCTGTTTCTAAATGACTAGAAAGTGGCAAACATTTGTCAGTCTTCTTGTCAAAATCTAACCATAATGAGTTCATTTTTTACCTCCTTAGTAAGATTAGTATAACCAATTTTTAGGAATAAATTATAAAAAAACTGGAAAAATAAATAATGATATGATAAAATAACAAAAATGAGATTAAGGGTGTTCCTTAAAATCTTTAATTAGAAAGGAAGGATAAGAATGGGAGAAGAACTAAAAGAAAAACTTTTTCATCCAAAAGAAAATGGTTGGAAAAATACAGACGAAACAAAAAAACAAGAAATTTTTAAATTATCTAAAAATTATATGGCATTTTTAAACCAAGCTAAAACAGAAAGAGAATTTATTAAACAAGCAAGAAAATTGGCAGATGCTAATGGGTATAAAGATATTATAGAATTTGAAACCTTAAAACCAGGAGATAAAGTCTATTTTGTTAATCGAGAAAAAAGCATGTATTTAGCAATTATTGGCGAAAATAGTATCGAAGATGGTATGCACATAATTGGTTCACATGTAGATTCTCCAAGGTTAGATTTAAAACCTAATCCATTATATGAAGATACTGGATTTGCTTATTTTAAAACACATTATTATGGTGGTATTAAAAAATATCAATGGACTACCATTCCTCTTAGTATCCATGGTGTAATTGTAAAAACAAATGGAGAAAAAATTGATGTTACAATTGGAGAAGATGAAAATGACCCTATTTTTACCATTACAGATTTATTGCCTCATCTTGCACAAGAACAAATGGAGAAAAAATTGAAAAATGGTATTGAAGGAGAAGACTTAAATTTATTAATTGGTAGTATTCCTTATCAAGATAAAAAAGTATCTGATAAAGTAAAATTAAATATTTTGAATATTTTAAATCAAAAATATGGTATTACAGAAGTAGATTTTACAAGTTCAGAACTAGAAATTGTTCCAGCTTTTCGAGCAAGAAGTTTAGGATTTGATGAAAGTATGATTGCAGCTTATGGGCAAGATGATAAAGTATGTGCTTATACTTCTCTTATGGCTATGATGGAATTAGATCATGTTAAAAATACTGCTGTTTGTATTTTATCAGATAAAGAAGAAGTTGGTAGCATGGGAAATACTGGTATGGAATCTCATATGTTTGATTTCTTTGTGTCAGAAATGCTAAATAAGCTACAAATTAATCGACCAAATTTGTTAGATAAAGTATTTTGTTTTTCAAAAATGCTTTCTTCTGATGTAGATGCTGGATTTGATCCAATTTATAGCAGTGTGTCAGATAAAACAAATGCAGGATTTTTGGGAAAAGGTATTGCTTTGGTAAAATATACTGGAGCAAGAGGAAAATCTGGTGCTTCTGATGCTAATGCTGAATATGTTGCTTGGGTTAGAAATGTGTTGGAAAAAAACAATATTCAATATCAATTAACTGAATTAGGAAAAGTAGATATTGGCGGTGGCGGAACAATTGCCTATATCTTGGCAAATAAGGGAACCGATGTTATTGATTGTGGTGTACCAGTTTTATGTATGCATGCTCCTTATGAAGTAACTAGTAAATATGATGTTTATGCTGCTTATGAAACCTATTTGGCTTTTTGGAAAGAATAATATTCATACTTTTTAAAAGAAGGTCTTAAACAATTACTTGTCTAAAACCTTCTTTTTTTGACTTTTTTCTTGTTTTTTATTGACTTCTAGCTGTTTTTTTGCTACAATTTGCTTAATAAATCATATATTTATATGTTTTATTTTTTGTTTATTGAACTAGATTTCTGCTTACCAAGTAATCTAGTTCTATTATTTTAATTGCAATCTTTAGAATCACTTATTACAGCCTTTTATTGTTTCATCCTTTTTATTTTTTCCCTAATTTTATTTTTATTTCTTTATTGATTTTTCCTCTTGTTATTTTAAGGGTTACTTCATCATTTGGTTTTTTTGTATAAATATATTGTCTTAAGTCGTTCATGGTATTGAGTGATAGGTTATCAATATTCGTAATTACATCTCCTTCTTTTAACTCAGTATTGTCAGAAGGTCCATTTTTAGTGATTTGAGCAACATATATTCCTTTTTCAAAATTAACATTTGAATGATTGTTTAAGTATGGTATGACTTCTTTATCATAGGCATATATTCCAATTGTTGCTTCTTCAAAACTCCCTGTGCCTTTCAAACTTTCTATAATTGGTTTTACAATATTGATTGGAACTGCAAATCCGATTCCCTCTGCTGATGATATTTTAACGGTATTGATTCCTAATACTTGCCCATTTGGATAAATTAGTGGTCCTCCACTGTTACCTGGATTGATGGTTGCATCTGTTTGTATTAAGTCTGTCATATAAGATGATTTGTCTGTTTCTTCTATTTTTATGGTTCTATTTTTGGCACTGATGATTCCTGATGTTACGGTTCTTCTAAATTCAAATCCAATGGGATTTCCAATTGCATAGACGGTTTCTCCTACTCGAATTTGACTAGAATCTGCTAATGTTACATATTCTAAGTTTTTGGCATTTATTTTTGTGATGGATAAATCTAAGTCTGTGTCACTCCATACAACAGTTCCATCGTAATTGTTTCCATTTTCTAATGTAATGTAACATTTACTATATTTTTCTCCTGTTACATGTGCATTGCTTAAAATGTAACCATCTTCTGTTACTATTATTCCTGTTCCTAATCCTAATTCGCTTTCTGTACTTTTGGATAATATACTGTTTCCTGTGTTTTTTAGTTTTGATATTCCTACTACTTTTCTTGTTGTTTCTTCTATGATATCTGCTACTTTTTTGCTTTCTTGTTCTACGTTTTCCACAGTTTGCACGCTTGGTGTATATTGTGTTCTTGTCGCTTCATATTCTTCTGTATGGATTTCTATGTTGCTATATGTAGTGTATAGGTAAAATGTTAATATCCATATGATGATTGCTAAAATGGCTCCGATAATAATTTTTTTTGGATTGTTTGTTTTATTTTTTCTTTTCAAAATTTCCCACCTCGTTTTTATTATTTCCAAAACTTGTTTTTTTAAACAGCTTTTAATAGGTTTTAAAAAAAGGATTTAGAGAAAATCTTATGGGTTTTTTTGTTGTTGGATCAAAGGATTAAACATTGAATTTAGAAGAAATTTTTTGTCTATTTATTTACATGTTTTGACAAGTTGTGTCGAAATATGTATTTTATGTCAAATTTGCTTTTTATGGAAATTTATGGTATAATATTAGATACAAAAAATGTAAGGAGGAATAAAGAAATGTACACTTTAGAATCTTTAAAACGATTTCTTAATAAAATGGGAGAAGGATATTTAAATTCAACTACCTGTAAGGAATCATTACCAAAAAAACTGCAGGGAACCCTGTACTCAAATGACAAAATCAATAAAATGGTTTTACATTTGATACGTTGTTCCTAATTCTTTCGATTCTAATTCACGTCTAAACTCACGTCTATATTCCAGGCCATTGGAAAGCTATACAGCCAATGGCCTTTTTCTATATTAAAAATTAAAATTTTATATAACTTATCTTTTTATTAGCTAAGAAATCTCTCCTTTCTCTTGACAATTTTAGACTTAAAACTATATAATTTGACTAGAATAATCAGATAAATTTATATAATTTAACTATTACTGGGATAAAATTTTAGGAAAGATACGAGGAAAAGAAATGAAAAAGGATGTTTATGAATTAACCAATGCACAAAAATCGATTTGGCTTACAGAACAATATTTAAAAAATACCAGTATTGGAAATATAACTGGTAACATACCAATTTTTGAAAAAATAGATATTGAAAAATTAACAAAATCCATTCAAGAATTTGTAAAAAGAAATGATAGTATGCGTACAAAATTATTTCTTGAAAATGGAATACCGAAACAATACTTTGATAACTTTTCTGATTTCCCAATAGAAATAAAAAAAGTTAGTTCCCAAGAAGAAGTGGACAAAATGGCAAAAAAAATGGCTCATACTCCTTTTGCTTTGTTAGAGTCAACTTTATTTGCCTTTACTATTTTTATATTTCCAAATGGTCATGGTGGTATGTTAATTTCTATTCACCATATTATTGGTGATGCATGGACAGCAGGATTAATTGTTTCTAATATTATGGATATTTATGAATCTTTAACACACACTGGTAAATTAAATGAAAATAAAAGTTTTTCTTATTTAGATTTTATTCATTCTGAAAAGGAATACCTAAACAGTTCCAAATTTGAAAAAGACGAAGAATTTTGGAAGCAAACTTTAGGTAGTATTCCTCTTGTTCCTGAGATTCCAAGTAAAAAACGTATGGAAACAAATATAAACATGGAATATACTTCAAAAAGAAAAGAATTTCTTTTATCAAAAGAATTCGTACTTAATATTAATAATTTTTGTAAAAAATATCATATTTCTATTTATAACTTTTTCATGGGAATTTTTGCAATTTATACCAATCGTGTTTGTAATTTAGATGATTTTGTAATTGGTACTCCCATTTTAAATCGTTCTAATTTTAAAGAAAAATTATCAACTGGAATGTATATTAGTACGATACCTTTTAAATTTCATATCGATGCTACATTAGATTTTCCTTCCTTTGTACAAATTATTTCACAAGATATGAGACAAGTTTTTAGACACCAAAAATACCCTTACCAAAATATCTTACAAAATTTAAGAAAACAAAATCCTCAAGTTCCTAATTTATATGATTTCTTAATTTCTTATCAAAACATGAGAATGGATACAAAAATAAATTCCATTCCTTACCAAGCAACTTGGGTACAAAATGGTAATATTTCTGATAGCCTAAATATACATTTGTTTGATATGAATGATGTTGGTACTTTAAATATTGCTTACGATTATCAAATTAACAAATACGCTGATGAAGACATGATAGTCTTACATTCTCGTATTTTAACAATTATCAGTCAAATCTTAGAAAACAATTCTCTTGCTATCCAAAAATTAGAAATTCTATCCGAACAAGACAAAAAAGAATTGCAAAAGAATATCCTTTCTACCAAAAGTGACTTTACTTTTTGTTCTAATATTTTAGAACAAATTGAACAAAATACAAAACAAAATCTTAACCATATCGCTATTGAAACAGCTAATGAGAGTATAACTTATCAAGAATTACTTTCAAGAGTCAATAAACTAGCTAATTTTTTTATGTTAAATGGCTTATCAAAAAATAGTAATATTGGAATTTTTACGAATCGTTCTATTGATGTTATTGTCGGCATTTTGGCTATTTTAAAAATTGGTTCCACTTATGTGCCAATTGACCCAGAATATCCTAGAAATAGAATTAATTACATGGTAGATAAAGCAAATTTAGATTTTATTTTAACTGATAATCTTGACTTTATGGAACGAATCGAAAATAAAAAAATCTCTTTTTTTGCTATTAACCATGAACAATATAATAATTGTTCTCCTATCTTTGATAAAAAAATAACTTATGATGAAAATCAAAATTTATATATTGTATTTACTTCTGGCTCAACAGGTAACCCAAAAGGTGTTACCATTTCTCATAAAAATATGTTAAACTTAATTTATTTTGAAAAGGAAAAAACAAGCCTTTTAACTGGTAACAATCGTATTTTACAATTTGCTACCATGAGTTTTGATGTTAGTTACCAGGAAATCTACTCTGCACTTTTAACTGGATCTACTCTAGTTTTAATAGATGAAAATAGTAGAAAAGATAGTAATAAATTAACTAATTATTTATTGGAAAAACAAATTGACACTTTATTTATTCCACCAGCTTATTTACGATTATTAACAGAAGAAAATACGAATATAGAAAAATTTAAAACTTATATAAAAAATATTATTACAGCTGGAGAACAATTAGTTATAACAAAAGGAATTAAGCAACTTCTTTTGGCTGGTATTACTATACACAATCACTATGGACCTGCTGAAACACATGTTGCAACCACTTATTTAGTAGATGAAAAAAACACTCAAATCAAACCACCTATTGGTAATCCTATTTCTAATACTAATATTTATATTTTAGATAATTATCATAAAATTTGCCCTACTTATACAATTGGACAAATTGCTATTAGTGGAGATTGTGTTGGAAATGGCTACTTTAATAATCAAAATCTAACAGATGAAAAATTCTTAACTGATTTTTACTCTGATAAAAAAATGTATTTAACTGGAGATTTAGGCTATATAGATGACAATTATTGTGTTCATTATTTAGGTAGACAAGATTTTCAAGTTAAAATTAATGGCTTTAGAATTGAATTGGAAGAAATTGATAAAGTTTTTATGAACCTAAAAAATGTTCAAAATGCTGTAAGTGTTATTTTAGAAGAAAATCATAAAAAACATATTGTAACTTATTATACTTTATTAAAAGAAACTTCTGAGACAGTTTTATTACAACAATTAAAAGAAAAATTACCACATTATATGATACCTTCTCATATGATAAAGTTAGAACAATTCCCTTTAACTTTAAATGGAAAAGTTGATAAAAAAGCACTTCCTAAAGTCAATTTACTCCATACAACAATGGAATTTATCGAACCAAAAACACCTCTTGAAATACAATTTGCAAAAATATGGGAAGAAATCTTTGATATAAATAAAATATCAACAAATTATAACTTTTTTGCCATTGGTGGAGATTCTTTATTGGCTATAAAATTATCTGCTAAAATATTAAATAGCTTTCAAGTAGATATCTCTGTAAAAGATATTTTTAAAACTCCTGTTTTTTCTGATTTATTAAATTTAATTTGTATGAATCAGTCAAAGACTAAAAATAAACTTCAAATTGCAGAAGAAAAAAAATTTTATCCTCTTTCTTCTGCCCAAAAGAGAATTTATTATACCAATCGTGTGATTGGAGAAAATCACGTTGTATATAATTTACCTGGTGCCATTTTAATAAAAGAAGTTTTAGATAGTAAGAAAGTAGAAAATGCCTTTAACCTGTTAATAAAAAAACATACTAGTTTTAGAACTTCTTTCCATTTAATGAATCAAGTCCCTATGCAAAAAATTGAGAAAGAACTTTCTATTAATTTACTAGTAAAACATGAAAGCAGTAAAAATATGGAAAAATTAATAGATACTTTCCCTACTAGTTTTGACTTAAGTAAAGCTCCTTTATTGCATCTTACCATGTATATTTTAGATTACGAAAAGACTTTACTTTTAATTGATACTCATCATATTATTGTAGATGGTACTTCTTTAAATATTGTTATGAAGGATTTCTGTGATTTTTACAATGATAGTTGTAAAAGCTTTGATAAAACTTTTTCTTATAAGGATTTTGCTATTTTTGAAAATAAACAAAATTCTGCAGAGCTTACTAATATAGAAAATTATTGGGTTTCTAAATTTGAAAATAAGACGATTCCTGTTCTTAATTTACCTTATGATTATGCAAGGCCTGTCATGAAATCTTATAGGGGAAATAAAATTTCCAAAAAAATCAGACAAGCAGATTTTACAAAATATGAAAACTTTGCAAAATCACTTGGATTATCCCCATATATGTTCTTTTTGGCTAGTTTCTTCTTAGTTTTATATAAATATACCAATCAAGAGCACCTAATAGTTGGTACTCCAACGGCTGGAAGAGATTTAGAGGAATTGCAGAATTTAGTTGGTATGTTTGTTAACAATATCGTTTTATCTTATGAAATAGCAGAAAATGACACAATATTAGAATTCCTTGAAAAAGTAAAAAATACAACAATTGATGCTTTAACTTATCAGCCATATCCTTTTGATAAATTAGTAAAAAAACTAAATGTACCAAAAGACACTAGTAGAAATCCTCTATTTGATGTCATGTTCATTTATCAAAATATGCAAGCCAATTCATTATCTATTCATGGCAAAGATGTCAAAATATTAGAGGCTAAAACAGATATTTCTAAATTTGATTTATCTTTGGAGGTTATTCCCTCTTCTTGTACCATTCGTATAGAATATGGTAAGGATTTATTTAAAAAACATACCATTGAACAATTCATGGAACATTACTTAGAAGCTCTAGAAAATATGTACCAAAATCACTCTCAAAAGGTTAGTGAAATTTCAATTTTAAGGACAGAAGATAAAAAATATTTATTAGAAGATTTTAACAAAACTGACTTACCTTACCCACAAAATGAAACTATTTCTACTTTGTTTGAAAAACAAGTAAGAAAAACACCAAATGAAATTGCACTTACTTTTCACAATACTAGTCTTACTTTTGATGAATTAAACAAAAAGGCAAATTGTCTTGCTAACTATCTAAGAAGTTTAGGAATAACAAGAAATGATATTGTTGGTATTATGCTACCTAGATCTCTAGAATTAATCATTGCTATGTTAGCAGTTTTAAAAGCTGGTGGAACTTATATTCCAATTGACCCAATGTATCCAAAAGATAGAACCGAATATATGTTAGAAAATAGCCAAGCTAAATTTTTATTAACTTTTTCAAAATTAGGTAAAAACGTTAATTTTAAAAATAGCATCGCAATAGAATTAGAAAATACTACTATTTATTCTTTGGACGATAAGAATTTAAAAAATATAAATGAACCATTAGATTCTTCTTATATTATCTATACTTCTGGTTCTACTGGTTTGCCAAAAGGGGTTGTACTAAACCATAAAGCTTTAGTTAACTTATCTTATCATTTAAACAATTATGTGGATTTCTTAAATGGAACCAGTTTCGCTAAAAATATGGTTTCTGTTACAACAGCAAGTTTTGATATTTTTATTTTTGAAACATTAATTTGTTTACAAAAAGGATTAAAAATTATATTAGCTGATGAAGAAGAACAACGTGTTCCTTCTTTACTGAATCAATTAATCGAAAAAGAAAATGCTCAAATCATTCAAATGACACCATCTAGAATGCAATTTTTAGTAGATAATCAAAAAGAAATACCTACTATTTCTCAATTACAATATGTTGTATTAGCAGGAGAACCTTTGCCAATTCATTTATTAAAAACATTAAAAAAATTAGGAATTAAAAAGGTATACAATGGTTATGGTCCTTCTGAAACAACTGTATTTTCAACTTTTACAGATGTAACCAATTATCAAAAAATGACCATTGGAAAACCATTAGCTAACACCCAAATTTATTTATTAGATAAAAACTTAAATCTTGTTCCTCAAGGAGTTGCAGGAGAACTATATATTGCAGGAGATGGCATAGGAAATGGCTATTTAAACCAACCAGAATTGACCAATAAAAGTTTTATTAAAAATCCTTTTGTAGCAAATACACTTATGTACAAAACAGGAGATAGTGGAAAACTTCTTCCAAATGGAGAAATTTGTTATTTGGAAAGAATTGATAATCAAGTTAAAATAAGGGGACTTAGAATTGAATTAGAAGAAATTGAAAAGAAAATTTTAAAATTTCCTGGGATTCAAAAAGTAAAAGTAGTCAAACAAACTCTTCAAAATAGAGAATTCATCTCAAGTTATTTTATAGCTAATACTAGAATTCGTGTAAGTGAATTAAGAAATTATCTTGCTAAACAATTACCAAATTATATGGTTCCTTCTTATTTTACTGCCTTAGATGAATTTCCTTATACACCAAATGGTAAAATAGACAAAAAAGCATTGCCACTTCCAAAAGCTATTACTAAACAAGAAACCAAAATTGAAAAGCCAACTACTAAGACACAAAAACAATTAGTAGAAATATGGGAAAAACTTCTTCATGTTTCACCAATTGGCATCCAAGATAACTTTTTTGAATTAGGTGGCGATTCTATTTTAGCTATGACTTTACATATTGAATTATTAAAATTGACTAATAAAATTACTTATGCTGATATTTTTAGTACACCTTGTTTAGAAGATTTGGCTAAATTAATTGATAGCCAAAAACGTAAATCTTCTGAAAAATTAGAGGAATCCTTAAAACACCAATTTGATGATATCTTGGAACCTTGCTTAACACTTCCAAAAGAATATGTTTATCAATCTCCTAAAAATATTTTACTAGTTGGTGTAACAGGATTTTTAGGTAGTCATATTTTAGATAGTTTTTTACAAAAAGAAAAAGGTAATATTTATTGCCTCATTCGAGATGAGCCAGGACTTACTCCACAAATTAAGTTATTGGATAAATTACATTTTTATTTTGGAACTAAATATGATTCTCTAATTGATGAAAGAATCTTTGTTATCAAATGTAACATGCTAGATAAAAATTTGGGGCTAAGCCAAAAGACACTGAATGATTTAGCTTTACATATTGATATTGTTATTAATTGTGCTGCAAAAGTATCTCATTATGGCTCTTATGAAAGTTTTTATGATGTAAATGTAAAATCTGTTAATTATTTAATTGATTTTTGCATGAATTATGATAAGAAATTTTATCAAGTATCAACTTTAAGTGTATCTGGTAATTCTTTTGTCGACCAATATTATGAAGAACAAAATATGACAGAAGATGTAGATTACAAAGAAAATAACTTTTACATTGGTCAGCCTTTAAATAATGTTTATATTCGAACAAAATTTGAAGCAGAAAAAAGCGTTTTATCTGCTATACAAAAAGGCTTAGACGCTTATATTTTAAGAGTTGGTAACTTAATGCCTCGTAAATCAGATGGAAAATTTCAACCCAATATAAAAGAAAATGCCTATTTAAACAGACTCTTGGCATTTTTAGAAATTGGATGTATTCCAAAAAGTTTATTAACTGGTTATTTGGAATTTACACCTATTGATTATACAGCTGATGCTATTTTAGCTTTACTATGTTATCCTTCCCAGCAAAATAGAATTTTTCATATTTTTAATGATAAACACATTCAAATTTCAGACTTTTTAAATTTATTAAAATTTTATAATTATGTAATAGATATTGTTTCTGAAACAGATTTTAAAACAAAAGTAAAAAATATGCTAGAAGATGATATACAAAAGCAACTTTTGACTCATTTGATGAATGATTTTGATAAAGACTTGAATTTATCTTATAAAACAAATATAATATTAAAATCAGAACTAACTAAAAAATATTTAAAAAATATTGGTTTCGATTGGCCAATAATTGATAGTAATTATATTAAAAACTTAATTACTTGTATTGAACTCTTAAGAAAAGGTGATTTAAATGGATAATATCGTTTCAATGAATATTTCAACTTTAATATTGTTATTAATACCACTTCTATTTTCAATTTTTATGATTGTTTCTTTATTACATGTAAAGAAAAAAAATCAACTTCATACAATATTTATTATTGTATTCATTTTGTTGGCTTTATGGTTTATTGGTTTAATTGCACAAATTATTTTATCTAATAAATTTAATATTGACCCTATTTATTTTGAATATTTTATTTATGTTTCAGCTTGTTTTACACCTGTTATGATTTTCTTTTTAGCTAAGATATTTACTCACACAAAAATAAATATTAAGAGATTGGATTTGCTACTATTTGTAGTTCCAATCCTTTCTCTTATAGTCTTATGGACAAATGATTATCATCATTTATTTTACAAATATTATAGTATATCTATGGAATATTCAGAATTTGGACCTTATATGTTTGTACATTCCTTCTATTCCTATGCCTTAATGATAATTGCTTGCATTATGCTAATTAAATATTCCATTCAAAATTCGGGATTTTTTTCGAAACAATCTATTTTAATTTTTATTGGTGCCTTAACACCACTTTTAGTAAATATGGCTGGATATGCAGGCATTATTAGCTTAAGTGTTTATTCCACTCCTATTTCCTTTACGATTGGAATTTTGTGTTTTGCTTTATCAGCCTTTAAATTACAGTTTTTTAACACAACACCTATCGCTTTGCAAAAAATTGTAGATAGAATTTCAGATGGCTACATTATTGTAAATGAAGATAATCGAATTATTGATTTTAATTTAACTTTTTTAACCATGTTAAATATACATTCTAAAATTAGAAATAAAGATTTTTATGAATTTGTAAAAAACAGTCCAAGAAAGTCACTGGTAACATTCTCCAGTATTGAAAAAACCTTTCAACAAATTAAAGAAAAACCAGAACAAACAATTGTATTAGACCAATTTGACTCTACTCTAAATAAATATTTTTCTATTGAAATTTCCGGTATTGTGTCTAATAAAAACCTTTTAGGAATTTTAATTTTATTTAAAGATACTACTCAACATATGCACGATTTACAAACAATTAGTGATAACCAAGAAACTTTAATGGAAAAAGAACGTTTGGCATCACTCGGACAACTAATTGGAGGAATTGCACACAACCTAAAAACACCTATCATGTCTATATCTGGTGCTGCCGAAGGTTTAACAGATTTAATAAAAGAATACGATTCTTCCATTGATGACCCTGAAGTAAATAGCCAAGATCATCACGATATTGCAAAAGATATGTCAACTTGGATTGCTAAAATAAAAACCCACACCGAATACATGTCAGATGTAATCACAGCCGTAAAAGGGCAAGCTGTCACTCTTTCTAATGAATCTGACATCTCCTTTACAGTTGGAGAATTATTAAAAAGAGTCAATATCCTAATGAAACATGAATTAAAAAATGCCATTATTTATTTAAATATCTCTTTAAAAACAAATGAGGATGCCATTATTCATGGCGATGTTAATAGTTTAGTACAAGTTATTAACAATATGATATCTAACTCAATTCAAGCATATGGTGGAAAACCTGAAGAAAATATTGATTTAATTGTTGAAATAGAAAATAATAATTTAGTTATTTCCATTAAAGACTATGGTACAGGAATGCCAAAAAGTGTAAAAGATAAATTATTTAAAGAAATGATTACTACTAAAGGAAAAAACGGTACAGGACTTGGATTATATATGTCTTATTCTACTATTCGTGCCCATTTTAATGGAAATATAGCAGTTGATTCTGAAGAAGGAAAAGGTACAACTTTTCGCATTATTTTACCAATTTCATAATACCAAAATTGCCAAAAAGGAACGAATCTTTTTGGCAATTTTTATAAAAAAACTTGATTTTTCCACACTTTATTAATATAATGTGTAAAATGGCAGAAAGGAATGAATTTAGTATGAGAAAAGGTATACAAAATTTAGAAAATACTGAAAATAGAAACTACAAAATTATCGCTGTTGATGACGAAGAAGGAATTATTGACTCTTTATCTATTTTTCTAAAAAGATCTGGTTATGAATTTACTGGTGTAACCAATCCACAAGAAGCAATTAAAAGAGTCAAAGAAGAACATTTTGACTTAATGATTTTAGACTTTATCATGACACCTTTTCATGGCGATCAAGTAGTAGAAGAAATCAGAAAATTTAATAAAGAATTATATATCTTATTACTAACTGGTCATAAAGATTTAGCTCCTCCACTAGAAACCATTCGAAGACTTGACATTCAAGGATATTGTGAAAAAAGTGACAAATTTGACCAATTACTATTATTAATCGAGTCTGGTATTAAATCAATTGCACAAATGAATGAAATTAAAAAAATAAATGAAGAATTAAAAAATGCTAATGAAACATTAGAAAAATCCTATTTAGAAAGTATCGAAACACTACGTTATACAGTAGAAGCAAAAGACACCTATACAAGAGGTCATTCTGACAGGGTTTCTGCATTTTCTGTCTTAATTGGTAAAAAATTAAACTTACCTGAAGAAAACTTACGAACCTTACAAATTGGTGGATTATTCCACGATATTGGTAAAATCGGTGTACCTGATAATATTTTATTAAAAGAAAGCAAACTAACAGATGACGAATATTCAGAAATAAAAAATCATCCATCTATTGGTGCTCATATCCTATCAACTGCAACTATTTTTAAAGATATGATTCCAATTGTCAAACATCATCATGAAAGATATGATGGAAATGGTTATCCTGGCAAATTAAAAGGAGAAGAAATCCCTTATTTGGCTAGAATCACTGCTATTGCTGATAGTTTTGACGCCATGACATCACGTAGAACCTATCGTGACTCTTTGCCATTAGATACTGTTATTGCAGAATTTGAAAGATGTAAAGGTAGTCAATTTGATCCAAAACTTACTGATATTTTTTTAGATATCTTACGAAATCATTTTAATGAAATAAAAACAATTCAAGAAAAAGGAGAAAAGGAAGCAATTGGGGACGGTTCTTAATTGCTCCTTTTTAATGTAAAAAAATAAATATTCTTAATTTCGTATCAAAAAGGAGCAATTAAGAACCGTCCCCAATTGCTATCAAATTGAAAATAGAACCTGCTAAGGTCCTATTTTCAATAAATGAACAAATAATATTTCGTAAGCATCATATACTATTGATATTATCGAAATAATCCAACAATAATAGGCAAGATACTTTAAAATTCCAGTTTTCCCCTCTATTCTTATATCAGGAAAAATTCCATCTGTAAAAAATACAATTTGAATATGGAAATAGATTTTACCAGCATAATACATTATTTTTTTGGTTATATAAATATCTACTATACCAAAAATTAGGCTAATGCTGATTGCTATTCCTCCTCGCATATGCGTAAAAAAGTAATCTGATGTACCATAAAAATCATTTAAGTACCAACAATATAACGCATCCATTTGCATGGATATAATAAATGTCAAGGTATAAAGCCAAGTTTTGTATACATCTCTTGGTAATTGGTTTATCCGTTCATTCATTCTTTTTGCTAATTTTTTCATCATTTTGGTTTCCTCCATTATTATAATTATAATTTTTATTAGTGTCTACCTCTCCTTAGGAAAATGGAGTAGATAATAAATTAATATAAAACTATTATAGCACATTTTACATAATTTTTCAACTTTCTTCTTCCATGAAAAAACAGGAGAAAAAGGAGAAAAGGGAGCAATTGGGGACGGTTCTTAATTGCTCCTTTTTGATACGAAATTAAGAATATTTATTTTTTACATTAAAAAGGAGCAATTAAGAACCGTCCCCAATTGCTCCCTTTTCTCCTTTTTCTCCTGTTCCTTTCATGGAAAGACTAACTTTTTGTCTTTCTTGGTCAACTTTGATTACTTTTACTTTTACTATATCGCCAACAGATACTACTTGTGCTGGATTTTTAATAAATTTATCACTCATTTCAGAAATATGTACTAAACCATCGTGTTTGACACCAATATCTACAAAGGCTCCAAAATCAATTACATTTCTAACTGTACCACTTAATACCATGCCTTCTTTTAAATCTTCTAATTTTAAAACGTCACTTCTTAGGATAGGTTTTGGCATGTCTTCACGTGGATCTCTTCCTGGTTTTGATAATTCTTCAATGATATCAGATAATGTCATTTCTCCTAATTCTAATTCTTTTGCTACATTTGGTATATTGACACTTTTTAGTTTTTTTCTTAATTCTTCTAGTTTTTCTTTATTGATTAAGTCTTTTTTGTCAAATCCCAAATTAGCCAGTAATTTTTCGGTTGCTTCGTAACTTTCTGGGTGGACAGCTGTAATTTCTAATGGATTGTCTCCATCTAATATTCGTAAAAATCCCGCACATTGTTCAAAAGCTACTTTTCCAAGTTTTGGTACTTTTAATAATTGTTTTCTATTTTTTAGTTTTCCGTTTTCGTCTCTATATTTTACAATGTTTTTTGCAATGGTGTTATTGATTCCTGATACATAAGATAATAAGGATGGTGTTGCAGTATTGACATCAACTCCTACTTTATTAACACTATCTTCTACGACACCTGTTAGACTTTCTGCTAGTCTTTTTTGATTGACATCGTGTTGATATTGCCCTACTCCAATTGCTTTTGGGTCAATTTTTACTAATTCTGCCAATGGATCTTGTAGTCTTCTAGCAATAGAAATGGCTCCTCTTATAGATACGTTAATATCAGGATATTCTTCGGTTGCAAGTTTAGAAGCTGAATAAACAGATGCACCCGCTTCGCTTACAATAACATAGTGAATGGTTCGATTGGTTTCTTTTAGCATGTCTGCTACAAACATTTCAGATTCTCTAGATGCTGTTCCATTTCCAATGGCAATCATATCTATTTCGTCTTTTTCAATTAGTTTTAAAAGTTCTTTTTTGGCACCTTCTACGTCATTTTGTGGTTCAGTTGGATACACAGTGGTATAGTCTAATACTTTTCCTGTTTCGTCAATAACTGCTATTTTACAACCAGTTCGGTAAGCTGGGTCAAATCCCATTACAGTCTTTCCTTTAATTGGTGCTCCTAATAGTAGTTGTTTGGAATTTTGCCCAAATACTTTAATGGCTTTTTCTTCTGCTTTTTCGGTTAAATCACTTCGAATTTCTCTTTCTATTGATGGTTCAATTAATCGTTTAAAACTATCTAAAATAGTTTCTTTTAGCATATTTGTAAATTGTGTTTCTCCTTTTATTGTATCTTTTTCTATATAGGCTAATATTTTTTCTTCTGGTTTTTGAATTTTTACCTTTAAAAATTCCTCTTTTTCTCCACGATTAATGGCTAAAATTCTATGGCTTGGAATATATTTAATGGCTTCGTTATATTCGTAATACATTTCATAATTTGATTTTTCTTCCTCTTTTGCTGCTTTGGTTTCAACAATCGCTTCACGATAGCATTGTCTTTTAATTTCTTTTCTATATTTAGCATTATCAGAGATATCTTCTGCGATAATATCTAATGCTCCTTGAATAGCTTCTTGGGCAGTATTAACGACTTTATCTTTATTGTTTTTATCTTCTTGTGATAATTTATCTACATTAATATATTGTTTTGCTATTTTCTCAATTGGGTTGGTTTCCTTTTGCTCCATTATAATTTGTGCCAATGGCTCTAATCCTTTTGCTTTTGCAACAGTTGCCCTTGTCTTTTTCTTTTGTTTATATGGTCTATAAATATCTTCTACTTCTGCTAAAGTTTTTGCAATTGCTACTGCTTGCAAAATTTCATCTGTTAATTTACCTTGTTCATCAATCGATTTTATAACTTCTTCTTTTCTTTGTTCTAAATTTCTTAAGTAATTTAGTCTTTCCCCTAATTCTCTAAGAACTTCGTCTGAAAGTCCCCCTGTTACCTCTTTACGATATCTAGCAATAAATGGAATCGTGTTCCCTTCATCTATTAATTTTACTGTGTTTTCTACTTGTGATGGTTTTATATTCAATTCTTCCGCAATTAGTTTTATGATTTTGTCCATTGTTCTTCCATTCCTTTCTTCCATGATTTTGGGAACGAAATTAAAAAAATCATGATGTCCTGTCTTTTAATCTATCCATCGTTCCCTTTGTTAACTTTGTTGGCTTTGTATACGAAGTCAATAAATCTAGTACTTTAATGAATCATCCTCTTGAATCCAATTTTGTACTTGCTCAATTCGATATTCATTCTTTGTATCTCTCATAACAACTTCTCTAATTCCACTATTAATTAACATTCTTTTACAAAAAGTACATGGCCAATTATCTTTTACATATTCACCATTCCTTTTGTTGATGCCAACCATATATAAGGTTGCTCCTAACATATCTTTTCTTGCTGCACTAAGCATAGCATTTTGCTCACTATGTACAGATCTACATTTATCATATCCTTTTCCACTTGGCATGTCACTTTTTATACAATACCCTAAATCTAAACAATTTTGCCTGCCTCTTGGTGCTCCTGAATATCCTGTTGATATAATCTCATCATTTTTCACAATAATACTTCCATAATTATTTCTTAGGCATGTTCCTCTTTCTGCTACCGTTTCTGCAATGTTTAAATAATAATTAATTTTGTCTACTCTTGCCATTTTTATCCTCCTTGAGGCTATTTTTACAATTTTATCTTATTTTTTTGACTTTCGTTTCTAAAATCATGGTTATTCAATTCCTAGGTATTCGTTATAGGTTCCTTCTTTGTCAATTACTTTGCCGTTTTCTTTGATGTCTATTATTCGATTTGCTACAGTTTGTGTTAATTCGTGGTCATGTGATGTAAATAAAATGTTTCCAATGAATTTTTTCATTCCTTCATTAACTGATGTGATACTTTCCATGTCTAAGTGGTTGGTTGGCTCATCAAACATTAGGAAGTTCGCTCCTGATAGCATCATTTTGGATAATACACATCTTACTTTTTCTCCTCCAGATAATACTTTTACTTCTTTTAATGCTTCGTCTCCAGAGAATAACATTCTTCCTAAGAAACTTCTTACATAGGTTTCATCTGGGTCTTTTGAGTATTTTCTTAACCACTCGGTTACGTTTTCTTCTGTTTGGAATAGATAATTATTGTCTTTTGGGAAATAATTTTGGGTTATTGTGGTTCCCCATATTAGTTCTCCTTCGTCTGGCTCTAATTCTCCACTAATTATTTGAAATAGTACGGTTTTGGCTATTTCATTATCTGCTAAAAAGGCAATTTTGTCTCCTTGTTTTACGTCAAATGATAGGTTGTCTAATACTTTTACTCCTTCTACGGTTTTGGAGATGTTTTTTACTTGTAAGATTTCTTTTCCTGGTTCTCTGTCTGGCTTGAAGTCAACATATGGATATTTTCGATTAGATGGTTTGATTTCGTCTAATTCTATTTTTTCAAGTGTTTTCTTTCTAGATGTTGCTTGTTTTGATTTGGATGCGTTAGCACTAAATCTTGCTATAAAATCTTGTAATTCCTTTATTTTTTCTTCTTTCTTTTTGTTTTGTTCTCTTGCTTGTTTTAATGCTAATTGACTGGATTCATACCAAAAGTCATAGTTTCCTGGATAGACTTTGATTTTTCCAAAGTCTACATCTGCTATGTGTGTACATACTTTATTTAGAAAATATCTGTCATGTGATACTACTATTACAGTATTTTCAAAATCCATTAAAAAGTCTTGCAACCAATTGATGCTTTTTAGATCTAAGTCATTGGTTGGTTCGTCTAATAGTAAAACATCTGGATTTCCAAATAAGCTTTGTGCTAGCAATACTTTTACTTTGTCTTTGGCTTCTATTTCTTTCATTTTTTTATTATGGTTTTCAGGTATAATCCCTAAGTCGTTTAAAAGCATGGCTGCATCTGATTCTGCATTCCACCCATCTAATTCGGCAAATCTTTCTTCTAATTTTGCTGCTTTCATTCCATCTTCTTCGGAAAAGTCAGGTTTTGCATAAATTTCGTCTTTTTCTTTCATGATGTCATATAATTCTTTGTTTCCCATTATTACAGTATCTATTACTGTATATTCTTCAAAGGCAAAGTGATCTTGTTTTAATACAGATAGTCTTTCTCCTTTGTCTAAGCTAACTTCTCCTTTGCTTGGTTCAATTTCTCCTGATAGGACTTTTAAAAAGGTCGATTTTCCAGCTCCATTGGCTCCGATTATTCCATAACAGTTTCCTTTTCCAAATCTTATATTGACGTCTTCAAATAATACCCTTTTTCCAAATCTTACGGTAACTCCATTTGCACTTAGCATTTTTATCTCCTCCTAAATTTAAATCTTAAGTATTATATAACATTTTTCCTATAATTTCAATATTTTCATATATTATAGATTTTTTTCTAGTTTGATGAATGGGTAACTATTGAAAAAAAATCATCTTTATGATAATTTATAGGTAGAATAGTTAAATAAATGGATTAATAATAGGAGAAACCTTTAATGAACAATCAAACATACTATCCAATAAAAAGTAAAACACCTATCTTTTTAACAATTTTTTTAATATTATTATGTATTTTAATCGTTATTTTCTTCGCTTTTAGGAAAAACTTTACAAAAACTACCGAAGTTGCACAAATAAATTTAAACACTCAATTGGAACAAACCGAAAACTTAAATAAGGAAAACACTCAAAAGGAAGAACAAAAAAAAGATGTTTCCTTTACTTTAACAGCATTAGGAGACGTTCTTTGTCACAATACTCAATTTTGGGATGCCTATAATCGTTCTACTGGTGAATATGATTTTTCTTATGTATTCCAAGATATTAAGCAATACACCGAAAAATCTGATGTAACAATTGCAAATTTGGAAACAAGTTTTGCAGGTGTCGACAAAGGTTATAGTAATTATCCAACTTTTAATAGCCCAGATAGTTTAGTAACAGCTTTAAAAAATATTGGTATCGATATTATAACAACAGCTGGAAATCACTGTTTAGATATGGGATTTTCTGGATTAAGTCGAACAATAGATGTTTTAAATCAAAATGAAATTGAACATTTAGGAACTTACCAATCAGAAGAAGAACAAAATAAGCTATTTTTAAAAAATATAAATGGTGCAAAAGTTGCTTTTATTAATTATACTTATGGGACAAATGGTATTCCCATTCCTTCTGGGAAAGATTTTTGTGTTAATTTAATTGATAAAGATTTAATTGAAAAACACATTGAGCAGGCAAAGTTAGAAAAAGCTGATATTATTATTGCTTGTATGCACTGGGGAACAGAGTATCGAACAACTGCTAATGAGGAACAAAAGGAACTTTCAGACTTTTTATTTCAAACTGGTGTTGATATTATTATTGGTAATCATCCTCATGTTATTGAACCTTTTGAAACAAGGGAAGTGATCATGCCAAATGGCTCTGTTAAACAATGCTTTGTAGCTTATGCGTTAGGAAATTTTACGGCTGATCAAAATGCTATTAATACTAGAGATTCCATCATTTTAAATTTAAAAATTACCAAAAAAGCAGATGAAAGTGTTTCGATTGATACAATTGATTATATTCCAATTTATATGTATAAAAATCCTTCTTTAAGTATTCAAAAATTTAAGCTAATTGATTTAAAGAAATCTATAGCTGATTATGAAAATGGAACCAACTCTTCTATTACTAGTACTCAATACAATTTATTTAAAAAAGAACTTTCACAGATTCAAAAAATTCTTGGTGAATAATAAGAATTGTTTTTTACAAACTTGTAAACCTGCTAAACAAAAATAAAATCCAAAAAGGAAAACGGCTCGTTCAAGTAATTTTCAATTTGCCGTTTTCCTTTTTGGATTTTACTTTTGTTTAGCAGGCTTAATCTTAAGAGTAAACACATTCATCACATTATTTTGAATACTAACAAATGATAATTAGTCTACAAGCATCATTTCATAAATTCCGCCATCTTCATTAAAATAATATTCTAACATTGTTGTACCTTTTGGAATAACATGTGTATAATCTGTTTGTCTATGTTCAAATCTATATAATTGTGCTAAATTTTGATTTTTAAAATATACAATTTGGTAACCTTTTGATAAAATTCTTAGCTTTTTCCCCCATACACTTTCATCTATTTTCATATATCTTGTTGCTACATTACCTGCTAGATAAAATGTATCTAGATTACCATCATAAGCCTCCTTCCAAATAGCTCCTATATTCTCTGTCTGTGATGGAAATGTATAACTATTTTCTATTTCATCGCCATTTTGATCTATTTGTTTTGCATAAATCGTTTGTCCTATCTCTAATTCTATTTCATTATTTTGATAAATTTTCCATTCTCCATTATCTATTTTATATAATTTTTGTCCTTCTGTTAAAGGATAATTAATTCTTTTTATTGTCCTACTCCATTCTACTCCATTTTGTGTTAATGTTGGATATTCTTCTCCTTGCTTTGTAAAAGTTGGTTTCGCATTTAACATTGTTATCTCTTTTAGGTTGGTAAAACTATCTCCCCCTTCTATACATAACTTATAGGCATCTTGTGGAATTACAATATCTAAATTATAATTTGTTCCATAACCTGGATCGATACGATATAATTCTTTATTATTTTTATCAAGAATTGATATAATGGTACTAGCTACTGATCGATAACCTTGAATATTAACTGTCCAGCCCCATACCTCTTCATCGATCATTAAACATTTTTTACTGCCACCTGCTATAAAAGTATTTATATTTTCATCATAAGCTTCTTCTCCTACTGCATCATTTGGTGTTGATACTGTTTTGGAACTCATTACTTCTACACCAGTTACTGTATTGATACTTTTGGCTAAAATGGTTCCTCCTGCTAAAGTAACTGCTCCAGTATATTTTTGCCATGTTTGACCTGCATCAATACTATAGTAGTTTTCGATATTTCTTTTTTTATCATATAGTATTTTTATTTGATTATTTTTTACACCATATCTTGTTAAAATAGGATAACCGTCATAGGAATCGATGACTGGCTCTTGTGGTGGATCAAGATTGTCTTCTACTGGCTCAACTGATTTTTCTAATGTATGCCAAATAGAACCATAAATTTTTTCTCCTTCATAGTCATATATTTGTTTAGTTTCTACATCTATTAAGTAGTTATGTGTTAATTCACTTCCGATTACTTCCTTATTAATCCAATATAGATTGACTTCTTCTATTGATTTTTCTGTTAGTTCTTCTATGGTTATTTGTAAGCTTGGATATTTATTTTGGATTTCTTCTTTTTGTACTTTATTGGATACTGGTAATATTTGTTGTTCATTTTCTAATTTTTGTTTTTCTATTATAAAATCTGCTTGCTTGTCTGCCATATATAATTTTACTTGTTCTTCTATTTCTCTAAATTCTGTTGCAAATTTACTCATTTTGGCACGTTCAATTGGTCCTTCATTTGAAAATATCCAAATACTGACTCCTGCTAATATTAATAAAACTATTATGGTGATGACTAATGCAATTAATGTGATTGCTTTTTGTTGTTTCATTTTTTTCCTCCTTCTTTTGTTATGTAAAATTGGTATTACAATTCTACTTTATCACATTTATTCATATTTTTTCAATACTTTTTAAAAAATATTCATCAATTTACTAATATTATTCAAACTAAATATGCAACAAAATAAATAGAAGTGCATTTTCTACACTTCTACTTTCTTAATTTAACATATCTTTTCTTTTTAGCCAATAAGTTACAACTAATGTTAATATAACTGATATTAATATCATAATCACAAATCCTATAGGACTATCTTGAAATGGTAAGCCAACATTCATTCCCCAAAAACTAGAAATCATCGTTGGTACAGCTAGTACAATTGTAATAGAGGTTAAAAATTTCATAACACCATTTAAATTATTGGAAATGATTGAAGCATAGGCATCCATTGTTCCATTTAAGATATCTCTATATATTTGCGCCATTTCAATGGCTTGTCTATTTTCTGTAATAGCATCTTCTAGTATTTCTTCGTCATCTTCGTATAATTTTATAATTTTTCCTCTTAATGTTTTTTCCATGACAAGTTCATTTGATTTTAAAGAAGTTGTAAAATATACCAGTCCTTTTTCTAAGCTTAGTAGTTTTAAGAGTTCTTTGTTTTTCATGGAATTTTTTAGAATATATTCTGCTATTTCTGTTTCTTTGTTAATTTGTTTTAGATAACTTAGGTAATAAGATGAATTTAAATATAATATTTGAAAAATAAATCTTGTTTTTTTGTAAGTTTGAAAGTTTTTTATTTTTTTCTTTTCAAAGTCTTCTATTATTTTATTTTTCTTTAATGATACAGTTACAAAAAAGTCATCTCTAACTACTATCATTCCTAATGGCATGGTTGTATAAATATCATTTTCTTCGTTTTTTTCAATAATTGGTACGTCCACAATAAATAATGTTGTGTTGTCATCTTCTTCTTGGTCAATTCTTGCCTTTTCTTCGTAGTCTAATGCGTAACGAATAAAGTCTTCTTCTATATGTATGTTTTTACATACTTTCTTAATTTCACTTTCCGATGGATTTACTAAATTAATCCATGCTCCTTTTTTGAATTCTTTGATTTCTTCAATTATATCTGTTTCTACGTCTGTATGATATATTTTTAGCAAATCCATCACCCCTTTTTTAGTTTTTGTAAATTACTCATTTTTATTCGCAATACTTTTATTTTAGTCTTTTTCTTTCTTTTTGTCAATTCCCTGTACTTCTATACTTATTTAGTGCCCAATTCCACACTTTTATAGCTATCATCCATACAAATATTACAACCAATGGTGTTACATATATTAATTTACTTTCACTGACTCCCAAATAATCTAAAGTTGGATAATAGGCTGTGAAGGCAAATGGTAATAGAAAGGTTAGAATTATTCTTACAAATTTATTATATATTTCTATTGGGTATTGTGCTAATTTATGTAATTGAAAGACCGACCAAACCACTTCATTCGATTTGTATATCCAAAAACCAGCTACACTAAATATTGTTTGTATGCCTCCTAATATCAGTCCTCCTAAGATACCAAAATACAATATTTTTATAATTAAAAATATTGTTATTGTAATTTGTAATTTTATTAGCATGGTTACAATTAATACCACTGAAAGTACCATATATCCTAATGCTGTGCTGGTTTGTGATTCTCCTAAAACAGATATTAACGGATGTACTGGTCTTAGTAGAATCGTATCAAACTTTCCTTTTTTAATTAATCTGTTTCCTATATCATAAGTAGAATCAAATAATAAATCATTTATTGATACAGATAACATCATAACACCATATAGCAATAATAAGTGTTCAAAGCTCCAACCTGCAATATTATCTGTATTTTGAAATATAACCCATATAAAAATTAATTCTATTATTTGAAATGCTATTTGTGATACCATTCCAACTAAGCAATCTACTCTATATTCCATCATTCTTTTTAGTGATGCTACTAAAAAAGAACCATATAATTTTATATTCTTAATCACTTTATCCTCCATTTACTGTTATATTTTTAATAGCTTTATTAAATAAAACTTTTGCAATTATATAGAAAACAAAAATCCAAATACATTGTTTGAACAAAACTTGTACGATTTCTAAATTGTTTAATTCTCCAAAATAAATACTAATGGGTGTATAAATGCAGTCTTTAAATGGCAATATATTAGCTATTTTTTGTAAAAACTCTGGAAATAATCCTATTGGTGCTATCATTCCAGAAAAAATACTTAATATGGCTCTTTTAAATATTTCAACACCCCAAATTGAATTTGTATAAAATGCTGTCATTCCTATTATTAATTCAAAAAAATATACTATTACTACTGCCAAAACAATTACCATTACAAATAGTAAAAAATTTGTCATTCCTGCTGGCAATAAGATGCCAAATAATAATGAACATATTATAAAAGTTAAAATTCCAACTATTGCAGATTCGATTAATTCTCCTATTCGAATGCCAAAATAATAATTAAAATAGGAGATGGGATTTAATAATTCTCTTAGTATCTCTCCTTCTCTTATTGATTCTCCCATCATTTCATTGATTCCCCAATTTATTATTGGACTTAGTGATATTACTAAAATATAATATGTGGTTACTTCTTCAAATGACATGTTTAAAATTTGATCACCATTATTATAAATAGCAAGCCAAATAAATATATATACGGTTATTTCTATCATAAAGTTAAATATGTATAGTAATAAATCAAATCTATAATATAATCCTTCTTTTGCATTTTGTTTTGCTATTGACCAAATTTTATTAATCATTTATTGTTTCTCCTTTGTAAATTTCTTTTAATATTTCCTCTAATCCTTCTTCTTGTATGTGCATGTCTAATATTTCACAGTAATTTGATATTGCTTTTACAATGTTCATTATTGTTTGCTTATCGTGGTTAAATTTAATTTTAATATTTTTTTCCTTTTCTTCTAATACTTCAAATTCTTCTTTGCTTGTTTCTAATGCAATGTTACTTTTTTTATTTTGTATGACAAATTCTGCTATGATATGTTTTCCATATTTGTTTTTAAAGGTTTCTTTCTCACCATCATAGATAATTGTGCCTTTATCGATTAATATAATTCTATTACATACTTCTTCAATATCTTTTAGATCATGTGTTGTTAGTATGACAGTTGTATTTTTTTCTTGGTTGATGTCTTTTATAAATTTTCTAATCTTTTCTTTTACTAGTATATCTAATCCTATTGTGGGTTCGTCTAAATAAACTACTTTTGGGTTATGCAAGAATGTAGCTGCTATTTCACATCTCATTTTTTGCCCTAAGCTTAGATTTTTTACTTGTTTTTCTAATAATTCTTCTAAATCTAAAATTTGCGTAAATTTCTTTAAATTTTTTCTATATTCTCCATCTGGTATTTCATACATTTTTTTAATTAATCGAAATGATTCTATTACTGGCAAGTCCCACCATAATTGTGTTTTTTGACCAAAAACTGCTCCTATTTGTTTATTGTTTTCTATTCTCTTATTACTTGGAACAATACCATTTACTATAATTTCTCCAGATGTTGGTGTAAGTAAACCTGTTAACATTTTAATGGTTGTTGATTTTCCTGCTCCATTTTCTCCGATATATCCAACTAGTTCTCCTTGTTCTATATTAAAATTTATATTGTTTACGGCTGTTTGTTCTTTATATTTTGGATGAAATAAGTGTTTTATATAGCCTACCATTCCATGTTCTTTTTGACTTATTTTATATTTTTTTACTAAATTATTTACTTTTATAATTGGCATTCTTTTTACCTCTTTTTATTTTATATTTATTTCTATTTTAAACAAAATACCACCATAAATCAATATCTATGGTGGCATTTTATTAATTTTTAATTACTATTTCCAAGCATATGTTCCATAATATACGCCTACTTGATTTTTTATAAAGTCTTCCTCTTCTTTACTTGCTTTTATTAAATCTAATAACTCCATATTAGCACTTCCAAAGTTTTTTGTTATGACATTTGTATTGGTTTCATTTGTTCGCACACTTGATAATTAGCTCCTGTTCTTGGTTGAAATCCCAATACTATATTCATTTTTTTGATTAACTTGTTATTTATTTTCTTGTTCATATTGATATTCTTCCCTCTTTCTTTTGTTATTTTTAATTTATTTTACTAATCAAGATGAAATTATGTCAATAAGTTAAGATTTGTTTTTTAGGTCATGATATTTTTTCTAAAAAACACTTGACAATTGAATAATCATTCAACTATAATAAAGCTATAGTTGAATAACAATTCAATCGTTTGATAATATAATAAAAAGAAAGGAGTTTATTTTTATGGCAAAAAATGAATTTGTCTGTGATTGTAATATCATCCATGAAGATATTGTAAATGAAACCTTAAAAAATATGGCAAAAGAAAATGTTTTTAATAAATTGGCTGAATTTTTTAAGATTTTAGGAGATACTACTAGAACAAAAATACTTTTTGCATTAGATCAAAATGAAATGTGTGTATGTGATATTGCAAATGTTTTAGGTATGAGTAAATCTTCTATTTCCCATCAATTAGGAACACTTCGAAGAAGTGGCATTGTTAAATGCACAAAAAAAGGAAAAGAAGTTTATTACATGTTAGATGATCATCATATTAAACAATTATTTGAAGTAGGAATGGAACATATTGAACACAAATTATAAAATTTCCTACAATAAAAAAATGAAAGAAGGAAGAAAAATGAAAAGTACATTTAAAATAAAAGAATTAGATTGTGCCAATTGTGCTACACAATTAGAAAACTCAATCCGAAAAATAGAAGGAATCCAAATGGTTTGTATCAATTTTATGACCGAAAAAATGGTATTAGAATATGACAATGATAATAAAGAAGAAATTATAAAAAAGGTAAAAAAGACAATAAAAAAAGAAGAACCAAACGTAAAAATAGAAGAAATATAGGAGGCTATTATGAAAAAAAGAGCTTTAAAAATATTGATTGCTTTACTATTTTTTATCCTTTCATTTACCATTTCTTTTCAAAATATTGGCATAAATTATTTTCTTTATATTGTTAGCTATATAATTGTTGGACTTGAAATTGTTTGGAAAGCTATCCGAAATATTTTAAGGGGAAAAGTGTTTGATGAAAATTTTCTTATGGCTATTGCTACTTTAGGAGCATTTGCTATTGGAGAATTACCAGAGGCTGTAGCTGTTATGTTATTTTATCAAATTGGAGAATTCTTTCAAAGTTATGCTGTTAATAAATCTAGAAAATCTATTACCAGTTTAATGAATATTCGCCCAGATTTTGCAAATGTAAAGTTTCATGATAAACTTACTAAAGTTTCCCCAGAAGATGTAAAAATTGGGGATATCATAGTAGTAAAACCAGGTGAAAAGGTTCCTTTAGATGGAAAAGTTATAGAAGGAAAATCTATGTTAGATACTTCTAGTTTAACAGGTGAATCACTTCCAAGAGAAGTGCAAATTGGTCATGACATTTTAAGTGGATGTATCAATCAAAATGGTGTACTAACCATTGAAGTAACAAAAGAATTTGGCGAATCTACTGTTAGCAAAATATTAGATTTAGTAGAAAATGCTAGTAGTAAAAAATCAAAATCAGAAAATTTTATTAGTAAATTTGCAAAATATTATACGCCAATAATCGTTATTGTAGCTGTTTTGTTAGCAATTGTTCCACCTTTGTTTTTGGGACTAGAAACTTTTTTTGATTGGCTTTATCGTTCCTTATCTTTTTTAGTTGTTTCTTGCCCTTGTGCTTTAGTTATTTCTATTCCTTTGAGTTTCTTTGGTGGAATTGGTGGTGCTTCCAAGATAGGAATTTTAGTAAAAGGCAGTAATTATTTAGAAGCTTTATCTCATACCGAAACAGTTATTTTTGATAAAACTGGTACATTAACAGAAGGTGTTTTTGAAGTACAAAAAATAGAAACTATTGGAATTTCAGAAGAAGATTTACTAAGATTGACAGCTCATGCTGAAAGTTTTTCTAATCATCCTATTTCAATTTCTGTAAAAAAGGCTTATGGTAAAGAAATTGACCAAAGTTTAATAACGCAAACAGAAGAATTATCAGGGTTTGGAATATCTGCTAAAATAGAAGGAAAAAATATTTTAGTTGGTAATGAAAAATTGATGCAAAATAAACAAATTTCCTATCAAAAATGTGAGGAAATTGGAACCATTTTATATGTAGCTATTGATGAAAAATATGTTGGATATCTTGTAATAGCTGATCGAATTAAAAAAGATGCCAAACAAACCATTCAATTTCTAAAAGCTAATCATATGAATGAAACTATTTTACTAACTGGTGATCGAACAGCAGTTGGTAAATCCGTTGCCAATCAATTAGGTATTGACACAGTTTATACAGAACTATTACCAAATGAAAAGGCAGAGAAATTAGAAGAAATTATGAAGAAAAAATCAAAAAATGGAAAGGTAGCTTTTGTTGGTGATGGTATTAACGATGCTCCTGTTTTGGCAATCTCTGATATTGGAATTGCTATGGGAGGGTTAGGTGCAGATAGTGCCATTGAAGCTGCTGATATTGTTATTATGACAGATGAGCCATCTAAAATAGCTGATGCTATCAAAATTTCTAAAAAAACTATGCGAATTGTAAAAGAAAATATTAGTTTTGCTATTTTTATTAAAATATTAGTATTATGTCTTAGTGCTTTAGGAATTTCAACTATGTGGGAAGCCGTTTTTGCTGATGTTGGTGTATCCGTAATTGCCATTATAAATGCCATGCGAGCTTTACATGTAAAAAAATATTAAAAGGAGATTGAAAATTATGAAAGAAATAATTATAAAAGTAAATGGAATGGTATGTGGTGGATGTGAAAATAGAGTTCAAAATGCCATCCAATCTATGAAAGGTGTTAAAAAAGTCCTAGCTGATCATAAACTTGGAACTGTTACCATTATGGCTAAAGAGGATATAGATGAAACACAAATAAAAGAAAAAATACAAGATATTGGCTTTGATGTTGTTAATTAGAAATAATTATTTAGAAAGGTCTTTTGAATTATGAAAAAAATTATCTTAGCAATTGATGGCATGACTTGTAGTGCCTGTTCAAATGGATTAGAAAAATATTTGGCTAAGCAAACTGGAATTACGAAAGTTTGCGTTAATTTAGTTATGGCAAATGCCTCTATCGAATATGATGAAACAATTCTAGATCAAAAAAAACTAGAACAATTTATCAATAAAGCTGGTTTTAAAAGTCTTGGTTTATTTAGTGAAAATAATTTAGAAAACAAAAATAAAAATGAAAAAATAAAATTCATTAGCTTTTCCCTATTAGCTATTATCTTAATGTATGTATCGATGGGGCATATGATTGGTCTACCAACTTTTGAAATTTTAAATATGCACACTCACCCTGTTTTTTATACAATTACTCTATTTTTATTAACCATTCCCTTTTTAATTTATGGTTTTGACATTTTAAAAAATGGTTATAAAAATTTTGTATACCAAACACCAAATATGGATACTTTAGTAGGTATTGGTGTTGTTAGTAGTATGCTATATAGTTTATACAGTATGTATCAAATTTTTCAAGGAAACCATCATTATGTAGAAAATTTATATTTTGAATCAGCAGCTATTGTTATCTTTTTTATTAAGTTGGGAAGATATATGGACAGTATTAGTAAAGATAAAACAAAAGATGCTATTCAAAAGTTAGTAAAAATGACACCTAATCATGCTATTATTAAAGTAGATGGACAGGAAAAACAAGTAACAATTGATGAGGTTGCTAAAGGTGATATTGTAATTAGTAAACCAGGTGAAAAAATTGCAGTTGATGGAATCATTACTACTGGAAAAGCTCATTTAGATGAATCTTTTTTAACTGGCGAAAGTAAAAAATCTAGTAAAACAATTGGAGATAGAGTTATTGCTGGTAGTATTAATTACAATGGTTATTTAGAATATCGAGCAGAAAAAATTGGGAAAGAATCGACCATTTCTGAAATTGTAAAATTAGTGGTAGAAGCTACTAATACCAAAGCTCCTATTGCAAAAGTAGCAGATAAGGTAAGCGGTTATTTTGTGCCAGCTGTTATGCTAATTGCTTTTATTACTTTTTTGGCTTATCTATTATTTGGCTATGGTTTTAGTTTTGCTATGTCAACTTTTGTAACGATTTTAGTAGTCGCTTGTCCTTGTAGTTTAGGTTTGGCTACACCTCTTGCTATTGTGGTAAGTGAAGGAATTTGTGCTAGTCATGGTATTTTAGTTAAAAAAAGTGAAATTTTAGAAAATGCTCAGAAAACCAATATAGTTGTATTGGATAAAACAGGGACTTTAACTTATGGAACTTTAAAAATTTCAGAAGTTATCAATTATAGTGATATAAAAGAAAAAGAATTATTACAAATGATTGGAAGTATTGAAAGTAAATCTACCCACCCTATTGGAAAGGCTTTTAGTGATTATTTGACAGATAATAAATTGGAGGTTTTGACAGTAGATAATTTTGAAGATATTAGTGGGCATGGTATTATTGGAAACATTTCTTCTCAAGAATTTATTTTGGGAAATGCAAAAATCCTTACTAAATATGATATTGAAAATCATCATATAGAAGATGAAAAAAGATTGGCTAAAGGTCGGAAATAGTATTGTTTATGTTGTAAAAAATCGCCAGATAATAGCTCTTATTGGTATTAACGATTTGGTTAGAGAAAATGCAAAAGAGGTTATTTCTTATCTAAATAAAAATAATATCCAAACCATTATGCTAACAGGTGATCATGAAGAAACGGCCAAAAAAATTGCTAATGATATTGGTATTACAAAAATTATGGCAAATGTATTGCCTTCCCAAAAAGCTGATATGGTAAAAAAATTAAAGCAAGAAAATAACTATGTTATGATGTGTGGCGATGGGATTAATGATAGTCCTGCTTTAGCAAGTAGCGATATTGGTGTTAGTTTTAATAGTGGTACCGATATTGCTATGGATGCTTCTGATGTTATTTTGGTTAGAAATGATTTGCATAGTATTATTGATTTAATTTATATTAGTAAAAAAACGATTCGAAATATTAAACAAAATCTTTTTTGGGCATTTTTTTATAATTCTTTAATGATTCCAATTAGTATGGGATTGTTAAGTTATTGGGGAATTTTAATTAATCCTATGATTGCAAGTTTGGCTATGGTTCTTAGTAGTTTTACTGTTATTTTAAATGCTTTACGACTTAAGAAAACTATTTAGTAGAAATAGTATGATAAATCTATTATTTTAATTGAAAAGTTTGTGTATTTTATTAAAAGCTTAGGAAAATCCTAAGCTTTTTTATATATTAAATTCTAATTTGTAATATATATCAATATCTTTAATCAATTCATCAATACTTGTATCATTCAAATCATTTAACCATTTTTTCAATTCATTAATTGTAATTATTTCTTCAATAGAATTAAAATATTTCTTTTTTAATATTTCCATATCTCCTGATTTAGTAATAATATAGTCTTCCATATCATTTAAAATACTCTGTTTGTTTCTAGCTGTTTTTACTACAAAAGTTATAGGAAAATGCATTACCTTATCCATATCTAATAAATATTTATCATATCTATTGACTTCTGTAACTTGAAAAAATCTTCCTATTGGTCGCATAACAAAGTCAATTCCACCATCATTAGCATTTGTTCTACCTGTTTTATATAATTTCAAACATTCCTTTTGAATATTTTCCATTGTTCTTCCAATATAGATATATTCACTTTTATAATGATTTTTAAGTATAGCATAAGAAATTATTTCAAAAATTCTAGCTTCAGATTTTTCTTCAATTAATCCCTCTATTATTTTTTTCTTAGCGGTTGAATCCTTTAATTTGAGTAATTGCTTTAAATCATTTGAAAGTTGTAAATCTTTTTCTTTTAATAAACTTATATATTTTTCAATAATTTTTATAAGTGTTTTTGATATATCTATATTTTTTATATAAAGATAATCTATATGTAATAAATATTTGCTTCCATTAATTACTAATATCTCTTTGCTAGGATTTTTGGCAACTTTATTAGCAAATTCTCCATTTAATCTATTATTAAATGCATGATTTTGCAATTTATTTCCACCATATTGTTTTTTGCAAAAATTCCATAATTCTGTGTATTCAAATCCTTCAAATTTTTTATAACTATTTTTATTATTATAAAAACTATTATTTGTATAGAAAATTAAAAGTGAATATATTGCATATATATTTCCTAAACTTCTTCTTGTTTTTGAATCGCCATCTATTGCACCTGTTTTTTTATTTAAATATTGAATCAAGTCAGAAGAATTATATATTTTTTCATAATTATTGCCAAAATCCTCATACAATATTTCTTTAATAAATTCTCTCATAATTGTCCCTCACCTACTAAAACACCTAATTTATTTTCATCTATATAACTACTTTTGTTTCTAGCCATTGTTTTCTTTATTCGTTCTTTTTCAAGCACTTCACCATTATAAATATTTGAAATATTAGTTCTTCTGATTCCTATTTTATAATATTCATCATTAAGTTCTATCCCTATTGCTTTCCTATTATTTTTTATAGCAACAGAGGATGTAGTAAATGTTCCACTAAAAGGATCTAAAACTATATCATTTTCATTACTAGAAGTTAAAATAATTCTTTCTAATAATTTCTCTGGTTTTTGAGTTGGATGATTTTCGTATTCTTCCATTCTAAATCTAACTCTGTTAAAATTCCAAACATTTCCTGGTACTTTTTTTGTGTTATATGGTGTTGGAATTTTTTTTCTATAATCGATAAGCTTTCTTTTTGCACCAGTTGTTGTTTCCACAAGAATATCTTTATAATTAAATGTATATTTATATTTTTTATTTTTATTGCACATTAAAATAGGCTCATATAATGATCCAAAATTCTTTTTTGATTGTACGCCACTTGAATCATAAGTCCATACAATTCTTGATAATACATTATATTTTTCAGAACAATACACATCTAAGTATGGCATAAATTGTGTTGCTGTCATAAAATAAAATGTGCCTTCATTTTTTAAGACTCTAAAACATTCGTCTATCCAAAGTTTACACCACTTTATATAATCTTCTGTATTTCTCCATTTATCTTTATTATTACCAAAATCTTTTCCAATATTATATGGTGGATCTGCAAATATTAAATCTATCCTATTATCTTTTATCTTTTTTAATTCTTCTATACAATTTCCTAAGATTACAATTGAATTATCATTATATGCAAATTCATTGAAATCCAGTTTTGTTAATTCTTCAAATTTCATTCTTATCACCCGCATTATATATATTTATATCATAATATTTATATCATATCTTTTTCAGTTTTACAACAAACATAAGCAATTCTCTTTAGTTTATTTAATAAAATTTCTTTATATTTGAAAACAGTAATTATAAAGAATATATTATTTTCTTTTATTTACAATGCAAAAAAATAATATTTAGATAAATACTTGGTGTTTTTGCTTTAATAAATAATAAAAAAACATCGCTTTTTTAATAAAATTTATTTTACCAAATTACGATGTTTTTATTTATTTTTTATGTTTTTTTACTAGAATAATTTTTCTCTTCTTTTTGTAAATACTTAAATAATTAATAATTTGCATTTTTCAATTTAAAGTATAAAACTATTGCAACAGTTGTACACGCCAAAATACCTATTATTACTATTTTTTCATATTTAGTTTCATTTCCTGCATAGGATAAAGGCATAGGAGCTGTATTTAATTGATTACTATTTGTATCTTTCTTATTTGAAGTATGGTCTGTATTGTTTTTATTTTGGTTAGTTGGATTTGTATTCCCTCCATTTGGATTGGTTGGTTTAGCATTTCCCTCATTTGGATTAGTTGGTTTGGTATTTCCTTCATCTGGATTGGTTGGTTTGGTATTTCCTTCATCTGGATTGATTGGTTTGGTATCTTCTTTCCAAACAGGAACTAAAGTTATTGATCCGTCATCATTTATATCTCCTTCTGAAAGTGTATCTAAATTGAATCTTCCACCTGCCACACACCATACTTGGTTTGGTTTGGATTTTGTTGCCCAACCTTCAAATTTAAATCCTGGTTTTGTTGGTTCTTCAGAAGTCATTGTATGGTCTTCTTTCGCAATTACATAAAATTCTGTTGAATCATCTTCTCCTTTGTCTAAAATTATTTTACGACTCCAAACAGCATATAAAGTTACTGTTCCATCATCATTTATATCTTCTTTTGAAAGTATAGTTAATTTATATTTTCCACCTGCCACACACCATACGCGATTCGGTTTGGATTTTGTTGCCCAACCTTCAAATTTAAGTCCTGTATGAGATGGTGTTGGTATTTTATCAGTCATCGTATGTTCTCCTTCTTCACTTACATAAATCTCAAATATCTCATATGCATTACCTGTATGAAAATTTATTTGACGACCCCAAATAGCATATAAAGTTACTGTTCCATCTGCATTTATATCTTCTTGTGAAAGTTCTTCCAAATTGTAATAAACATTTCTCCTCCCCCATATTTCGTTTGGATTTGATTTTGTTCCCCAACCTAAAAACACATATCCTGTTTTTTCTGGTGCTTCTCCTGGTATTATACCGTTTGGTCTAATACTTTCTATTCTATCTGGTCCACCTGTTCCACCTTTTGCATCAAAAATAATTGTATATGTAACTGAATTTTCTGAGTTTTTTCCTTCTAGTTCACTTGCTTTTATGCTTGTTAAATTATAGTCCTCTTTTGTATTTTTATAAAAAAAGATGACTACAATAGATAATAAGACTATTAATAATATTATCATCATTTTTTTCTTTAATGATACTTTCATAGAAATAAACCTCCTCTTATGATATACTTATTCTTCTAAAAAATTTAACTATATTTACAAGTTAATTTATATATTTTTTATTATATGTTATTATGAATGATTATGTATAGTTGTTTGAATATAATTATATTTTTTTTCAAATACTTTTAATGTAATTGTCATACATTAGTAAAAATTTTGTAAAGTTTGTAAAAAATAATTTTTTGAAATTGAGAGTAACATTGAATCAAATAGATAACGTCTATGATTTGATTATTTTGAAAAAAATGTTATGTAAAAATATTAAATTTAAATCTGAAGAATAAAAAACTCCTAAAAATAAACAAAAAAATAGACTTTAGATATTAAAACTGCAGAATAGTTTTTATATCTAAAATCACTATAAATGGTGCGCCATAGAGGATTCGAACCTCCGACCATCAGATTAAGAGTCTGCTGCTCTACCAACTGAGCTAATGGCGCATATTATACAAGTTGATACATCTTACATTTTTTATAAAATAATAGTAAGGTTTTATTAAAACCTTACTAATTATAGTATCTTTTTTTTTTCTTGTCAAGCATTTATAGGATAAAATAAGTCCTTAGAAGTTACCGTTCACTAGGAACCATTCAAATTTAAAAAGACTACAATAGCAATATTTATTCTCAGTGAATGGTAACCCTTAGAAGGCAATTTTCTACGGACTTTATTATATTTAATGATTGGTTTGTTCTGTTGGTTTGGTTGGCTTAGTTGGTTTTTCTGGCTCTTGTGTTGTTCCTTCAGAAGGAGATGTTGGATCTGTTGGAGTCACTGGGTCTGTCGTTGGTGTTGTTGGCGTAGGTGTTACACTAGATTCTGGATTAGCCAAAGCCTCATTGGTTCCTTTTATTACAATTCTTGCCATAGCATCATAAGTATCTCTTGAAAGTAAAGTTGTTGATATTACTTTACCATTTAACATTTTGGTTATATAGGTTTCTGTTTTTAAACCATTTGCACCTTTTTGTTTTATTTTTTCGGTTCCTATTGCCAAATTTGCATCTTCTTCATATTTCGTAGTAAATGGAATGGATGCAACTGTTTTTGTATTAAAACTAAATGTATATTCATTTTCTTCTTTGATTCCATACATAGATACTGTGGCTATTCCATTTTTGGCAGTTGCTACTATTCTAACTGGATATTTTCTTGTATTTTTAAATTTAAAGTCAGTCATGCCATATACAACGGTTGCATCTCTACCTGCTGGTACATAAGAGGTAACAAATTGATGGTTTCTTCTTTCTACAATTTCTAAGTTAGACATTAAGACGGCATTATATAAAGTTGATGATATTTGGCAAATTCCTCCTCCTATTCCGTCTACTACTTCTCCTCCTGAATAAATTTTTCCATTTCGATATCCTGCTGCTGCTGTTCTAGGTCCTAAGGCTTTATTATAGGAAAATGTTTCTCCTGCTAATACAACTTTTCCATTTATTTTTTGACAAGCAATTTGTAAGTTCATACTTCTATCTACATCACTTACATCATATCTAGTTGTAAAAGTTGCTAATTGATTTGGAAATGCTTCTGATCCAATTTTATCAATTGTTATTTTAGGTTTTGTTATGGTTAGTTTAATAATGTATTCTTCTTTTTCTTCTTTTAATAATTCTTTGGCTGCTTCTACATCAAAATCGATTCCTTCTACTTCAGGATAAATAGTAAATGGTTCTTTTGTGTAATAAGCATCTTTTGCCTGTGTATACACTTCTTCATGAATTTTTTCTAGATCGATTGGATCTGGCTTTTTGGTTTCTACTGGTATTTCTAGGTAATCTTCTTTACTGTTTAAATCCTTTAAATTTTCTTTTACTTTGTTTAGTAATTCATCTGTACAAATGACGATTCCTTCTTTTCCTTTTGTTAGGATTAATTCGTTTTCTTCTATAGCATAACTAGATTCTATAATAACCCCTGGTAAATTGACTCCAATATCTTCTATGGTTTGTTTGGCTACTTCTTCGTTTAAAGTCATATTAACATTTATGTTTTTCTTTTTTATTAAAGTAAATAAAATATTATAGTTATTGCTAAAAATGTTTTCTCCTTTTCCTGTTAAATATGCTTCTTCTACTGCTTGTTCAATTTCATAATTAACTTCCATTAGGGTTGGATTTAAGGTTGTTTCATATTCTTGATACTTAATTCCAATTTCTTTTTCTTTTTTTGGTTGGTATATATCCATTATTTTAGCATTGGCTTCTTCTTTTGATAAGCCTGAAACATCTATTCCTTGTATAGAAATTCCACTTATTATTTTATCATTATTGATGTTAACTAAGGCAAAAATGGTAGAACAAAAAATGGCTACTATAATTATGATTACACTTAAGACTGGTAACATCCATTTTTTTCTTTTATATTCACTCATATTTTCTACTGTTTTTTTTACTTTTTTGTTATTTCCTTGTGCTTGTTTGAATTTTTGGCTTTCTATTTTATTTTCTTCTTTTTTTGCTTTTTCTTTGCTTTCATTTTTTTTGATTATTTTTTCTTCTTGTTCTTTCATTTTATCTCCTTGAGAAGTTTCTTTTATAAATCCTTTCATAAGATCTTCCCCTTTTTTTTTTGTTATAAAAATTTTTATATGATTCTAACAATGATACTATTTAAATCTTATCACAAACTACTTTTTTTGACAACTATTTAATTTTATGTTTTTGATATTTTTTTATTCCTTTTTGACAATTTTTTTGATTTTTTTCAAAAATTTTCAAAAAAATACTTGAACATTGTAAAAATAAATATTATAATGTTGATAGCAAAAGATAAGTGAGGAGAGAAATGGGATGGAACTAACTAAAAATATATTTTTCAATACTGACAAATTAGTGGAAAATAGCAAAGTAAAAATATCTTATACAGGAAAACTTTTTCAAGAGGCATCTGAAGAAGTTTCTATTCATTATGGTTTTGGATTAAATTGGGATCATGTAAATGATATAAAAATGGAAAAAACAGATTTAGGTTTCCAAGCTGAAATACAATTAGAAGAAGGGGAAACTTTTAATTTTTGTTTTAATGATGGAAAAGACTGTTGGGATAATAATGACGGTCAAAATTATATTTTTCCATTAGAAAAAGTTCAAAATGAATTATTAGTTTTAGAAGATGAACCTGTTGCTTTAGGTTCTGTAAGAAAATTAAGAAGATCTTATTTATGGAGTAAAAAAGTACGTTTAGCAGTTTATAAAATTATTACCTATCTTCCAAAAATCATTTCTGGAAATTATAAAAGAAAATTAACAAATAGTGAAACTAACTAAAAAGTTGCCAAAAGGTTATACTCAAAAAGGAATCCAAAATTTGGATAGAATTTAGAGTTAACTCTTTGGCAACTTTTTAAATTTTTTAGATAGCCCAACCTCCATTGACAGATATAATTTGTCCAGTTGTATAATTATCTTCTATTAACCATTTTACACATTTTGCAATATCCTGCGTTTTTCCAATTCTTTCTAATGGTATTTCTTCTTTTATTTGTTCTAATTCTTCTTTTGAAAATTTGTTATTCATTTTTGTTTCAATGATTCCAGGTGCAATGGCATTTACTCGAATATTAGATGGTCCTAATTCTTTGGCTAATGCTTTTGTCATTCCATTCATTCCTGCTTTAGATATAGAATATAATACTTCTAAAGATGCTCCTGTTATTCCCCATATAGAGGATATATTGATGATACAGCCTTGCTTTTGGTGTATCATATTGGGTAGTACTTCTTGTGACATAATAAAGGCTGAATATAGATTGGTATTGATTATTTTATTCCAGTCTTCATCTGTTTCCTCTGTAAATATTTTATATTCACTGATTCCTGCATTATTGATTAATACGTCTATTTTTTTATATTTTTCTATGGTAAATTGGATTAGTTTTTGTACTTCTTTTCTTTTCGTTATGTCTGCTTTTATAATATCGATTTGTATGCCTTCTTTTTCTAGTTCTTTTTTTAATTCTTTTGCTTCTTGTTCTGATTGGTTATAATTGGCTATTATTCTCATTTTACTTTTAGCTAATTGTTTTGCTATTTCTCTGCCAATTCCTCTCGATGCTCCTGTCACGATAACAACTTTTTCCATTTTTCTTTTCCCCTTTTTTGGCTAAATTTGCTTAATTATAACATTTCATTCGTTTTTTTTCAAATTTGTAAAACCTTTTGACTCATACCATAATTAAATTGTTACAGTTCACTACTAGTAGCATTCAAACTTACAAAAATTAAAATTCGAAACAAATTATCTATCAACTGATAATTTACTTCGAATTTATTTTTTAGCCTCTTGAACTCTTACTATTTAATTGGTATTTTTTAGAACTTTATAAAACAAATTTCTTAATTATCATAATACCACTTGCTAAAGTCATTAATATAGTAAATGTTAGAGTAAGATATAATCTTGCTTGTCCTGTTGTAACAGACAATAATACTGGTGCATCGTCTATGTCATCTTCTCCCATTTTTTTGTTATTTGGTGTTGAGTCTATATCTGGTACATTTTCTTCATTATAGTCTTCTGATATTTCTGCTAAGTTTACTTTTAGTCCCATATTTTCGCTATTATTTATCCAAGTTAGCAACACTTCTACATCAGCACTTTCTCCTGGTTGCAATAAAGTGTTTTCTAGTTTTCTAGTTGTTATAATATTGGTTTGTTTTTCGGTCCAATCTGGGTTTTCTGCTGCTACAAATTTTAGACCTTCTGGTATGTAGTCTGTTATTTCTTTGGCATACCCTGCTATTTCTCCTTCATTTGTTATTCTGATTGAATATTTGAATTTTACTTGTATGTTTTTTAGATTTTTTCTGTCTAACTCTACTTTTACTACTTGTTCTGGGTCATCTTCTGGTTTGTGTCCAGTTAGTGTTACTTTTTCTTGCCCATTTTCGATTACAATTGCCTCAGTTACCCATTTTCTTAATGCTAAATCAAATATTTGTGGTTTCGGAATAACAATGTTGTCATAGTCTTCATCATCTTCATGTTTAACCCATTTTTCTGTGTCAGAATCTCTATCATCTACTTCGTTTCCTTCACTGTCTTTGTCTTGTGTTATGGCTGCTTCGTTGGTTATAATTTCTCCTACTGGTGCTTCTTCTGTAACTCTTAGATAGATGCTTACTTCTTTGTAGTCTGGGTTTTTTTTGTTCGTTTCGTCTTGGTATTCTTGGTTTGGATCAAATGCTTTTATTAAGTTGGATCCTTTGGTTACGCTTTCTACTCCTTTTCCTTTTCCTAAGTAATTAGTTGTTACTGTTGTTATTTCTTCTTTGGTTGGTTCATCTTTGCTTTCTTCTGTTTCTTCGGTTTTCTCTCCTTCGTTTTGTATATCTTTTTGAGTTTCTTCTTTGGCTTGTGTTTTCCAAACTACTTGGTTATATTTTATGGCTTCTTTTTCTTCTTTAGTTAAACTTTCGTCATTTTCTAGTTCACTTCCTATTTTATCTGACCACATAAATTCTAACCCTTTTGGGATATCTTCTGTTATTTCTTCGGCATACCCGTCTATTTCTCCTTCGTTATAGACTCTTAGGGTATATTTTACAATGTCTCCTTTTTTGACTTCTACTGGTGTTTTGTCTAAATCATAGTTAGCAGTTGTTGTCTTTTCTTCTGCTAGTTGTTTGATATCAACTTTCTTGATTCTTTCTGGTACTTTATTTCCATTTACTTCTACTATTCTTTTTACTAATTTTAAATCAAATTGATAGTTTTTTACTTCTACATATAAATTCCCATCTTCGTTTAAATAAACTTCTACTTTGTTTCCTACTTGGTCTGTTTGGTCATTTCCTTCTTCATCTGTAACAGTATAGTTTACTTCGTCTATTTTGTAAGCTCCATTTTCTTTTTTCTTAGTTACTGTTAGGTTAATGATTCCATTGAATTTACAGTATTCGTCTGGTGGGACTAGTTCTTTTATTACATAGGTGTCTGGTTTTTGTGCATTTTGCTCGGTTATTTCTACGTCTTTTGCTATTTCTAGTTTTCCAATTACTGTTTTTTCTTCTCCATTTACTTCAAAGGTTGCTTGGCTGTTTAGTTGTTCTCCTTGTGCATCTTCTTTTACTAATACAATGTCATAGTTTCCTTTGATTTCTGGTTTGGCCATTATATTAATTTCTGATATCATTTCTGTTACAACTGGTTCTGCTATTGGTTGGTATTCATTTGTGTCTTTGTTACACCATAGATTTTTTTCAGTTATTCTAGCTTGTGTTATTATTTTCATTTTGATTAGGTCAATTGATTTGTCGGGAATGGTGATATAAAAATCACCTTTTCCCACTAAATCATTGATTGTTTTGTTTTCTCCTAAACTTTCTCCTTCTTCATTTGCATAATAGTAATTGGTTATTTCGCTATTTTCATTGTCTGTTATTTCTATTTTTGCTTCTGATGGAGTTTCTGCTGTTTTATCAATTTTGATTGGTCCTACCAAATATCCTTCTTCTATTTGTTTAACTTTTGCATAGTAATTGTTGTTTACACCAAGTGTTAATCCTTCTTTGCTTACTTCTATTGGTATTTCTTTTTTGCTGGTATAGTTTTCTTTTCCATATTTATCTGCTTGTATCGTTAGATATTTGTATAAAATATTAGCTTGCTCATCTCTTGCTGGAAAACCTGTACTTCCATCTATACTACATTTTATATTGCTTAATGGTTGATAACTTGTCCCGTCTTCTGTATAATGGAACATTACATTTTTTGTTTGTATATCTGGTCTTAATGTTTGTTTGGTTTGGTCATTGCTACTTTCGTTTAAGGTATATCTCCATATTACTGCTTGTTGTACCGCTTCTATATCATCATCTGTTAAAAGTTCTTTTTCATCTAGTATTTCTCTTAGAGTTCCATCTGAGTTAAAATAAGTATAACCGTTAATTTCAGGCTCATATTGGATTCCTGCGTTTGCTAATAAGGCTAGTTTATCTTTTTTCTTTTCTTCTGCATTATTGATATAAAAGTCATTATTTGGTATGTAGATATTGTCCATTAACCATAATAAAGCGTGATAATTGTTAATTTCATCTAATGTGGCACCTAATGTTGGATATAATGCTTGAATTTCTGTTCCTTCTGTATCCATATTATATTTTCTATTGTAAGTAACAGTGTTGGATGTTGCTTCATTTGAATCAACATTCCCCATCCATTTTGTTATGTCTAAACAATATAGAGTTTTGTATCCTTCTTCTGTTTTTAAATAATATGAGTCTGCGTCTCCTGCTTTCATGGTTAATAAATTCCATATTGTCTGTGCTCCTCCACTTGAGCCATTTTGTGGATTGTTGATTGCATATCCTATTTTATCTTCACTTTTGGTTGCTCTTCTTACATATAGGGTTTCTGTTTCACTAAATTTCTTTTTGCTAATATAATTTTGCGTTAATGGTACGTTTTCTGCCCAAAAACTCATTGCTAATAATCCTATTGTTAGTATGACGATTAAAATACTGATGATTTTTTTTCGTTTCATTTTCTTTATCCTTTCTTCTATTACTCATCTAAAACCTTTTTCTTAATTAGTATGATTCCTCCTACTAATATAGTTAGTGCTATTACTCCAACTATTAGAATTTGCCATGTTTTCATTCCTCCTGTTGGTGGTACAATTGTTAGGGCTTCTCCATTTTCATCTGGTTCTTCACCTTTTATTGTTGAAAATTCAGTATTTCCTGGTGTAGAATCTTCCATGAATTTTCCTACATCATTTTTGTTTTCTATTACTTCTGTATAGTTTACAAAATAATTATCTTTGGTTGATCGTGTAGTTAATAGCTTACTTGCTGAAACTTTTACGGTTCCTGTTTTTGTTGGTGCTATTCCTTTTAGTCCTTCCATATTATTTAATAGTAATATATTATTACTGTCTTTAATAGCATTATATGTCTTGTTATAAAGTTTTCCATTATCCTTTAGTTTCGTTATATTGCTTGTGGTTAGTTTGTATATTCCATTAATTTCTTGCTCTCTATATTCTGTTGCTAGTTCACTATCCATATTATCTATCATTTTACTAATAGTTTGTTTAACTAAGGTATTTGTAATTTCTTTATTGTCAGTTTTTCCATACCATTGATAATCTATATGACTATAGTCTAATTCTGATTGATTTGCTACTTGTATTTCATAATCAATTTCCAATTTTGAACCTTGTAATAGTTCGTTGTCTACTTCAATTTTTACTAATTCAGAGTCTTTTATATACACTACATAAGGACTATTTATTGTTTCTGGGTTACCATCTATTAAGACTACTCCATTTGCTAAAGTTATTCTTATGTGGTTTACTACTTTTTTAACTTCAATTTTTTGTTTTGGTCTTTCAATTAGTCCGAAGTCTATATTTTTTATTAATCCACTTGGTCCTTTCCCATCTTCTTGGTTATAATATTCATAATATTCTATTACTAATCTTTCTTTATCTTCTATTGCTACATCCATTGTATTAGTTTCAGCATATACAGTAGGTTTTAATTGGTTTTGTCTATAGTCTGTTACTGTACCATAATCTATAGTTGATAACGCTTGATTAAAGTTTTTTCTTGATGTTTCATTATCTAAAGCATCTGAATATCTAGGTTTGTTTTCTTCTTCTTGATACCAATATTCATTATTATACTCTATTTTTCCCCCTGTTACTGTTCCTCCTGTTCTTATGGTTGATTTATAATTTTCTGCTGTAAGAGCTTTTTCTCCTATTACTTCGTTTCCATATGTGAATCGAACTACATAGTGTCCTGGTACAATTCCTACAAATTTATAAGTTCCCCCATCTTTTGTTTTCATCTGAGCTATTTCTTTTGTTCTATTTTCTGGATAAATATAAGCTGTATTTCTGTTTTTAGGTGTATTTTCTCCATTTTCTTCTTGTTCTACTGGAATTAATTGTACAGTAATATCATTTATGTAACTTTCTTTGTTTTCTTCCCATATGCCATTTCCTTTTCTTTCTTTTCCTTCATTAACAATATCTTTATTAATATTGATTGGTAAATCTTCAAAAACATTTCCTGTTATAGTTCTTTCATTGCCAACTTTTAAAGTGATTTTAGCTGAACTATAAGTGTCATCTTCATATTCACTACTCTTATTTATGTTTGCATTTCTTGGCGCTGAATTGCTATCTACTGCTGCATAAATTTCTCCTGTTCTTCTTGCTCCTGTTCTTCTTATTGCTGTATCAGGTTCTGTTGTTTCTCCATAATAGGTTGCATAAGAACTGATTTCTACTACATTGCTCAATGTTTGCTCTTCATTTAATATATTTTTAATTGCTTCATCTTTTACTTGATATTGAACATACATGGTTGCTTCTTCTTGTGCTTTTAATTCTGTAATTGGTTGTCCATTTTCTGTTCCAATAACGCCTATATTATATCCATTATAAGAACTGGTATATGGATTTCCATTATTATTTGCATTCATCGTGATTTTGTCACTTATTTTTTGATCTCCTTTTCGAATTAGTCCATAATAGTCTGAATTTGAAGCATTTTCGTCATTATTTATGGTGTCTCCAACTGATATATTATTACACATATATCTATTATCATAATAGTTATCTAATGAATTAATTTTCATTGTTAATGTATTTGATACATTTTGTAATGTGATTTTATAAGTTACATATATTTCTATTTTATGATTATTTCCTAAGTCCTCCATAGATTTGATGTATGATGGTGCTATCCATCTAACATAAGAAGATATATTAACAGCTACTTGACCATTTGAAAGGTGTTCTTTGTTAATTGCTTGCATATTTCTATCATATTTATACACATTGGTATGTCCATTAATACATATTTTTACATTATCTACATCATGGTTATAAATTAGTGCATTTGGCATTTCTCTAGGTTTTAGTCCTAAATTAATATCTGTAATTTTATATTGCTTTTCTTCGTTGCCTCTTTTTATTACATATCCTGACTCACTTGTTGTAGCTAAAACATCATATATAGTATCTTTTCGATTAGCCATTATTATTTTTTTAGCTACTCCTCCTGTTTCTTCATTAGAAGATTGCGTATAATTCCAATGGGTATTGATATATTTTGATTCTTTATTGTCTTTTTCATACTTTAACCCTATTGCATCTCCTCTTGTTGAAATAGCATTGTCTTTTTCCACTTTTGCAAATTTATTATTTAAATTATCTCTACTTTCTTCTACTTCTTTTGCCTTTGATGTATTGGTACCAGTTAAATATTCGTTGCCTGTTATAACTGATGTATAGGTAAATCCATCATATTGGAATTCAATGTAATAATTTTTTAGGTTATATACTTCTTCATTGCTATCTCTCATTAATGTTATAAAGTCAAATTGGTATTCACCATTTCCATTTGTATAGGTTACTAGTTCTTTTCCATCTTTGTCTTTTACAATCGCACCTCCGCTATTTCGATCTTTTAACATAACTGGTATACCTGCTATTTTATATTCGTTTGTTGCGTCATAGTATCCATCTGATGGAGGTTTTGTATTGTCTTTATTATTGCTCATATCTTCCCATACATATCCTGAAAGAGATACCCATGTTTGTGTGTTTTCTATTCTTAATAGTTTTTTGCCTTCTAATAATTGTACATAGTATTCTTTTTCAGATTGTTTTAATGGTCTTTTACTGTATAAGCTAAACAATCCTTCTGCTATATTCTTTTTATCATCTTCTCCTAATTTTGATATATCTTTAATGGTTAGCATTCTTTCAACATATGAGTTTGAATTTTCAGAACAGTTTTTATATTCTCTTTTAGTATGTTTACAATCAAGTTTTCCATTTTCTAATTTATTTATTTCAAATGTATCAATATAACGAGTTGATTCTACTGTCAATTTTATTTTTTTGTCATCATTCCAACTCCTTATGTTGCCATTATTGTAAGTATAATTTCCATTACTATTTTTATTAGGATTATTTAAATTATCGCTATTATTTGCTAAAATATCTGTTACTTTTTTGGCAACTTCACTTAGTTTTTTACTTGACTCATTCTTTGTATCTACTTGTATTTGTACATTTTTTATTGTATTTTTTATTACATCTAGTTTATCTTCAATGTTGTCGTTATCCTCTTTTAGAATATATCTATTTGTACCTTTTACTATTTTGAACTGATACTTGTAAAACCTACTAAATTCGCTCTCTTTACCTGCTTCTATTATTAAGATTCCAGAAAAGTCAATGATTTTATTAGCCTCTTCACCTAATTCACGACTTATAGCAGTAACAATTTTGTTTCCTAAACTTGTTAAGTCTTCAAAATCTTCTATTTCAAAAGGTGGTCTCATAACTCCATCTCCAGTATCAGATCCTCCACTTGTTGGTCTAAATTTTGATAATTCTTCTTTTATAACTTTTTTATATTTCTCCGTTTCTTTTTCATTTAATAATACACTATATTTTTTTGTACCATTTCTTATTAAGTCTCTTATAAACTCCATTTCAACATCTATACCACTTTTACTGTTATCTGCATACATTTTATTGTACTCTTCCATTATTATTTCTAATAATTTATAGTTCTTGTCATTTGTTGTGTTATTTGTATTTCCTGAAATTCTTTCATAATTTGTTATTTTTCCATCTAGAATAGTTATTTCATATGAACCAATCGTTACATTTATTCCCTTTATTATTTCTATCCTGTTGTTTCTATCATACTCTTTTATTTCTTGTACTCTAACATCATATCCATACTTGTCTTGTATTTTTCTCTGAATTTCCCCATTTAATTCTCGTCTTAAAGTATTTAAATAGTCTATTGTAACATTTGGTCTATTCTTTTCAGATTCTAATCTTACTATTTGAGATTGAATATTAAGATTTGACATTATTTCTCTTAGTCCATCTGGCATGTATAGATTGTGTCCTGTTATCACATTAATAAGATCTACTACATGCTTTTCTCTATCATTTGCATTTAGACGTTTTTCTATGATATCTTCTTTTGCAAATCTATAATTTTTTGGATCAGTAAGATCTTTTAACATTGTTTTTATGGTATATATATAGGCTTCTTTTGTGTTTAGTTCCGCTATTTCTAAGTCATAAATTGTATCGTTTACAGCATAATAATTTTCTAAGGTTTCTCCTGTTTCTGTTTCAAATATTTGATAGTTGATTGGCGTTCCAGGTGTTTCTTCTGTACTTCCATAATGGGTTTCTAATTCTTTAATCATGATTTCTCCTGAAGCACTTGTTGCAAAGGATGTTGCATTGGCAGGATTGTCTACATATATTACATGATATTCTCCTGCACCTTCTCCTTGTGGTGTTCCATACTTTGGATTTAGGGTTACTTCTGCTTCAATAATATCAATTGGTGTGTCATTTAACATTACTTTCATATATTTTCCTAAATCTTCACGTTTTACTTTGAATTTTACACCTTGCATAAATTGGTCAGTTTCTCTATCTACCTTAATAATTTTGACAACTCCAAATTTTTTGTTAACAAATGTTAGTGTTCCTACAGCAGTTGGATTCAATTCTGTAGGCTGAAGTGTAATGGTTTGTTTCGTTACTTCTTGAAACTGCAATTTATATCCACTTGGAGCTATAATTTCTTCTACTTCATAAGTTCCAAATTTTACTTCACAAGTTTCTGTATATCCATTTTGACCTGTTTCAATTTGAAAATTATAATATTGACCATCATTACTGGTTCCTGTTACTCTAAATATTGCTCCTTTTAAAGGTGCTCCTGTATCAATATCTTTTTTGTAAACGCTTAAGTAGGCTCTTGCTGGTTTATTTTCTTTTATAATACTATCATACCCTTCTAAATAAGAATAAGTCTTGACTAAACTACTCTGTGAAAGTTTATTATTAATACCTAATTTCCTTCGCATTGAAACAATACAACCTGCTCCTGTATACCAACCTACTTCTTCATCATCATCACCTTCAAAAATAAAACTATCCATTCTGTCATCGTTGATTTTTCCTACTAAATATTTTACTAATTGTTTTATTTGTTTATCAGTAGGAGATGTTTCATCTATGTCTATTATATTATATTCATTCTTGTACCATGGTTTATCTTTATCTTGATCATTATTCAATGATTTACCTAGAATTAAATTACTCACAATTTGTCTATATTTAGATTTATTAATCTCACCATTACTTTTTTGGGCTTTTTCTTTAATAGCATTTTTAACAGCATTTCTTGTTAAAAAATAATTCATTGCATTTTTTACTTTTGTCGGTCCATCTTTGACATTATCTGATGGACTTAATTCGACTTCTTCTGTCGACTTTACATATCCTAATTTTGGTTCAATTTCTTCTAAATAATAAGTATATTTTTTGTCTAGTGGAATATCTTGAATGTCTATAACTCCATAACTATCTACTTCCCAAATAGCAGATCGTGCATTTGGATTGTCAGTAACTTTTGGGTGCCCCTCATCATCTGTTTCGTCTGATTTTAACCAACGGTCTTCTCCTGTATCTTCATTTCTTCGACGTATTCTAAATTTAGCTGTATTGCCATCTTCATCTCTTATCAATTCTCCTGTCGTTTCATCTATTTTTATAACTCTTATATTTCCATATTCTGGAATATCGTCTGCCTTTAATGTATATTTAAGTACTTTTGGTTCATATCTATCTGTTGGAATTTCCCAACTTCTGCTCATTCTTTGAACCCAAGCTGCTCCATCTTTACAATGTTGACTTCCATGACTATCTGGATCTACTACTTGTATACATTTGTATTCTTGCGTATGTTTTTCATTTGTTTTAATTACATAAGCTTGTTCAATTGTAAGTTCTATAGAAACATTTAATTTCTTTACTGTTTTAGGAACTTTTACTGTAAAATTAGCACCTGTTTTTTTACCTTCTGAAGTTGTATATTCACTATTTTTAATATTTATTTTTTGCTTGTCTGGTAGTTCAACTCCATCATCATTAACATATGTATAATTAGCAATGACTTCACAATCATCAAAATATCCATCTGTTACTTTAATACTACATTTAGCGGCCAAATTATCTCCATCGTCTACTTCTTTAAGCTCTCCCATTATCGTATTTCTTTTATCAATTTTTGCAGTATTTAAAGCTTTTCTTTCAGAAGATAGTAATTGGGTATATTCTGGTCCATCTGCTTCATATATATGACGTCCAGCTATACATTGGGAATAGTTAGGAGATATACATATATAGGTATTCCCATCATCTCCGATAAATGGAACATCTCGGTTACCATGTATTTCAAGTGCTTGTACTGTACTAGACACACAGGTAAATAAAGCTAATAATAGAATAAATGAAAACATTTTTTTATTTTTTACGTTTTTCATAACAATTAGTATGAAAGCTACAAAACCAACTATAGCTATAAATATGATTATATTTCTAACTAATCCTGTATTAATAGAAATAATAACACTTGCTTCTGAATAATCGTCTTCATCTGTTTTTTTATTTCCTGCTGTAGAATCGATATCTTTTAAATTGTCAATACTTTTACTTATGTTTATTTCTGCAGTATTTAATATATTTCCTGTGTTTTGTGATGACATCTTTTTGGTAACTACTAGTTTTAATTCTTTACTTTCTCCTGGTTGTATTTTTTGACCTATTAAATTTTTATTTACTAAGTTTCCTTTTGCATTTTTTGTCCAACCATCTTTACTACTAGCTGAAATATCTAAATCTTGTGGTATATAGTCAATAATTTCATCAGCATAAGCTTCTACATTTCCCTCATTGGTTATGACTAGTTTGTATTCAATTTCTACTTGTGTATGATCAATTTGTTTTGCTGGAATTTCTATTTTAGCTAATTGCGAATTGTTATATTGATAAGTTCTTGTTTTGTTGTTTTTGACTGTTATTTGGTTAATATATTTATCCAATTTTAAATCAAATATGCTGTTTTCAATTAGTCCCATATTAAGATTCTCAATATTAGAACTATTTACAGTTATCATATCTGTGATTCCAACTATTTTTTCTTGTCCATCTATTGTGACTGTTTTTTTCATGGCATTAGAGGAATTTTTATTTCCCCCATATTGCGTAAATTTTGTTGTTGTGTATTTTCCTGTATCATATTCAAATAACACTAAATAATTACCACTAGAAATATTTTCAAATTCGTATTTACCATCACTATCTGTAAAAACGCCATCTTTTACCATTGTGTTGTTTTTAGAATTATATAATCTTACTGGTACTCCTTCTAAAGTTTTTTCATCTGATTGTTTAATTCCATCTCTATTTTTATCTAACCAAACAACACCTTTTATCTTACGATTAACTGGGGTAGTTGGTGTATATGGATCATCTGGATATTCTGGATTAAATGGATCTTCTGGAATAGTTGGATGATTTGGCTCATCTGGCTCATCTGGCTCGTCTGGTTCATCTGGCTCGTCTGGTTCATCTACATAAATATAAAATTTTGAAATATTACTACTTCTAGTTTTTATATCTGGTCCTGAAACTACCATATAATTTTGTACTTCTGTTGTTTGCTCTACATCCGCTGCTATACCTGTTGCTGTTATTTCTAAAGTTTTTCCTGCTGGAATAACCATTGAAATATCAAATACGTTGTGATCTACTAATTCACTTACAATTAATTCTCTTGGTTCTTTTTCATATTCTAGATTTGCTTCTTCTTCTAAATCATAAAACGTATCACCTGATGTTTGTTCTTCATGTTTAAGATTAATAATATTATACATGTCATATTTTACTGTAACATCTTCTAAATATTCTGAATATTTATCTAATATTTGTACAATTGTTCTTACTTTTGATTCATTTTTTATAACATATTTATATTCAACTTCATCACCAGCTTTAACATATTCTCCCTCTTTGTCTAATGTTTGTGTTATGGTTACATATTCTGGATAAGCATTTCTTCTAGCTTCATTTGAATGATAGGTTTCTGTATTATCAGTACTAACTTTCATTGTCATTTTTAAAGGAACTTCATTCACATAATCGTCATAATTATTGGCTGACATAACTAAAACAATTGTTCTTGTTTTTCCTGCTTCTATTTTATCTATTTTTGCTACATATTGATTTTTCTCATTTATTCCACCAATTTCATCTAGACTTTCATCATAAAATGTAGAACTTACTAATGATAATTCTTTTGGTAGTTGGTCTGTTTCAATTTGAACATTGCTTACTTCTTTATTGGTTAAATTTGTAACATCTAAAAAGTAATAAAATGAATTTCTGCCTTCTCTACCCATATAACATTTTATGTGAGTTTCTAATTCTGCTTTTTTTATCACATTATTTTTGGTTTCTTGACGATAGATATTATCATTTATTTTAGTAGTAACGGTATTGGCTATATTTTTTTCTGTTACACCTTCTTCCAAATCTTCTACTATTACTTCGTAAAATACTGTTTTACTTTTTCCTGCTTCTATTTCTGATATTGGTACTGTACAAGCTTTTACATCCTCATCTTTAATATAATCATAAGCCTCTCTTATATAAGTTCCCATATCTATTGTTGCATAAGTTGTTCCTTCTGGTACTTGTCCTTCTACGGTAATTCCAGTTATTTTTTCTGTACTTTTATTGGTTAAGGTTACACTATATTTTATAATTTGTCTTTCTCTTACTGTACTTCCATCTTGTAATTCTTGGGCTCCTATTTTGGCTTGTACATTTATTTCTAAATCATTTTCACCAATTTCATTAGCTCGCACTTGTATTGATTGGTTTTCATTTGCAATTGATTCTATTGTTGCTTCTGTTGTTGTCATAACTTGAGATTCATCTACTACTTCTGATGTGATTTCTTCTTCTAGGTTTACAGTTATTGATTCTATATTGATTTCTAGCTCTTCTGCTCCATTTTCACTAATATTATCATTTATATACATCCAACTTATGTTTCTTTTTGCTGATTCAATATCTTGTTTTAAAATGATAGTCGCAGGAATGATAATATTTACTCCTGTAACCATAGAATCTGTTAAATATTCGCTTTGGCTTCCTTCTATTTCTACTTTTATAAATTTACCATTTTCGTTTTCAATTATTTGCGCATTTTTTAAATTTAATCCATTTCCATATAATAAAGATACATTTCCTAAAATAACTTTTTCTACTTCATTTGGCAATTTTATTTCAATGCTTGGATTTTTAGCTAATTTATTTTCTTCATTGTTTGTTAATATTTTAGCTGTAAAGTTTACTTCATTTTGTACTGTATTGGTCCAATTTGTTTGGTCAATTGATAGGTTTAGATTGGTTCTAGCTTCTTTTATTTCTACTGTATGGGTTGTTTCATATTGATAGATTTCTTCTGTTCTTTCTTCTTTTTTCTCTTTTTCTTCTTCTGTTTTGGGGTCTATTTCCTTTTTTATTTCTTCTATCTTTTTTATAAAATGAAAGGTATTATTTTGTTCTATTTGGTTGATTTCTATATCTTTCATACTTTCTTTTATGTATTTTTTATTTTGTAATAAAATGGTTCCAACTTTTAATGGTTTACTTGTTTGGATGATTATTTTATTTACTTCATTTTCATAATTAATTTCATAATTTCCATCTTCCTCTGTTTGTGTGTCTTTATTTACTTCTAGTAAGGTTTCACCACTTTCGTTTAGAATTTGTAAGTATCCTTCTTCTCCCAAAATGGATAATATTTGATTTTTATTTACTTTTGTTGATTGATAAATAATTTCGTTTGTTTCGTTTATTTCTTGGTTTTTGTTAATAAAGTTATGCTTAGTTTCAACCAATATTTCATCTGCCATTTCTTTTTTGCTTATATCAATTTCTAAGTTTTCTTTATATTGTGTTTGATAAGTTGTATTATTTTGATAATTAGAGTCTATGTATCCATTATAAATATCACTTGTTATAACATTTGTTGCAATTACACTTGATTGGTTTTGATCTACTGTATAAGTTTGCTCAATTTGTACTTGTTTTTGTGTTTCTTGGTCATCTTCTATGTTTGCTTGAATGGTTCCTGTTACTCTCAAGTTTCTTTCTTCGTTATTTTCTTTATAACAAGTTTCTCCATAGTCTAGTATTATTTTATATTCTTCTTCTTCTTTGATAGTTAGTATTTTTATTTCTCCTGTTTCTTTGTCATAACTACTTTCAAATGTTTTTTCTTGACTATCTTCTGAAGATTTTGCAATTATTTCTACACTTTTTGGATATTCTTCTTCTATTTTAGGAGCTTTTAAAAGAGTCATCATGGAACGAAATGGTTTATGTTCTTCATTTTCTCCATATTCCATTTTTGTCTTTAATTTTATTCCTACTAATGTTCCTGTATCATTTTTGGTATGGTAATTTACGTATTTTTCTAACTCCATTTCATATACTGGCTTTATTTTTGATTCTTCTATCATTTCTTCCACTACTTGTGTTGCTTCTGATAGGATTACTAATATTGGGGTATGGATTGCCAATATTGTTAAAATCATTATAACCATTATTTTCTTAAGTATTTCTCTCATTCTTTTTCCTCCTATTTTTTGCCTCTTCCTTCTTTTTTAGGATGATAGCTAAAGTTATTTTTCCTAAATTAATATTAGTATGTTTGTTTTGTTTTTTCAATGGTTCTTTTTGGTAATTCTTGTTTTCGTACTTGTAGTATTATACGCAAATTTACTTCTTGCCTTTTTTTACTTTTTAATGACATTTTTCTTACATTTTTTTGCTTTTTGTAATATTTTTTTAGATAATATAAAAAAAAGCTTATTTGCGTAAGCTTTTTTTAACATTTATTGATTTACTTCTTTTTATTTGATTTTAATACTTTACATTCATCTAAGATAGTATCTAAAACAAATTTGGCTGTATTTTTTTGATAGTGATTACCATCATAACATTTGTATTTACTAGATTTTTTCATATTATTATAAAAATTAGTTGCATATTTTAAATTCCCCACATTTTTTAATTCAGCATTTAGTCTAGTAGCAAATCTATATCTTTTTGTATTATTAGAAAATGTACTATTATATCCTGATTTCTTTTTATTGTCACTAGCTGAAGCATCATCTACTGGAGTTGGTGGAAAAATGTAAAAATGATGAGCAGAGTAAGTTTTTGCAAGTGATTTATAGTAATTAGCATATGTTTTTGCTATTTCATCAACTTCTGCTTGAGAGCTTGGTCCTTTCAAATCATTTCCACCATGCATAAAAGCTACTGTAAAGTGACAATTTGGATTTTCTTTGATGATTCGGTCAATTTTTTCTCTACCTTCTCCAGCTGTTCCTGTGTCTGTATAATATTTTTTTGGTTTCTTGCCTGCTAACCATTTATATCCTGTTCCTCCTTCACATACGAAAAATAAATCTGCATTTTTATCATTTAGTCCTGTATGTGATTGAAAAGAAGAATAATATTTGCTATTCCAAGTATTAGTTGACCTTACTTTATAACCATAGGTATTATAATAATTTATATTGGCATAAACCCCTGTTTTAGTAGAACAGGTTCGTCTACCTGCTAATTGTACAACTGTGGAAGCTCCTGCAATAATCAGCTTTTCTTCTTTTACTGTAATGGTACAAGTAGCTATTTTATTACTTCCATCATTTGCTTTTGCTGTAATAATGGCTGTTCCAGTTCCAACTCTTGTTATTTTACCATTGTTTACAGTAGCTACTTTTGTATTGGAACTACTCCAAGTAATAGCTTTTGATGAAACTGTTGCTGGAGCATGAGTAGCAGATAGTTGAACTGTAGTATTAACAATATCTAAACTAGCAGATGTTTGATTCATAGAAAGGCTTTTTGTAGAAGTTTTTACTGATATCGGAATCGTGACTTGTGTATTGGCATTTGTTTCTGTTACTATAATTGTTGTATTACCATTATTTTTAGCTGTTACTTTTCCATTTGCATCAACTGTAGCTATTGCAGTATTATTACTTACATAAGACAATTTACCGATATTTTTACTATTTGTACTAACAATATTGGTACTTGGTAGTGTTGTTAAATCTAATGTACTTTGATTAATTGTTACCGATAAATCTGGAACTATAATTTGGATTGTTGCTATTTTATTGTTTTCTGTTTTAGCAGTAATTGTAGCCGAACCTTTTTGTTTGGCAACAATATTTCCTAAATTATCCACTGATACAATATTAGCATTTGAACTGCTCCAAGATATTCTATTTTGAACATCTGCATGATTAGGTGAAATACTAGCTTTTAAAGTCATTGAACCACCTTGTTTTAAATATTTTGTACTAGTATCAAAGGCTATTTGTGCTGGTGCTGTTCGAACGGTAACAGAACAAGTATCTGTTTTTCCATTTTGAGTGGTTGCTGTAATAATTGCATTACCAGAAGCATGTGCTGTTACATTTCCACTTGTATTAACTGATGCAACATTTGGATTGGAACTAGAATAAGTAATTGTATTTTGGATGGTTGTATTAGCAGGTGTTATGGTAGGTTTTATTTGATAAGTATTTGTACCATTGACATATAGATTTACTGTGCTTGGAATGTCAATTGCTTTGGGGGATGCTTGTATAGTTAAGGTAAAAGATGCTGTTAATGTGTCTTTCAATTGTGCTGAAATGATAGTACTTCCTGTTGAATGAATGATTGCTTCACCTTTATTGTTAATCGAAATTACTTGCGGATTACTACTATTCCACGTTACCACTCGACTTACATCTGATTTTTCTTCATTTAAGCTAGCTTTTACAGTAAAAATAGAGGGATTGGTACTTAAGTCTACATTATTAGAGGTATTACTTACTAAATTTTCTCCTATATATAAATCAAGAAAATTTAAATTTGTATATACAATTACTTCACAAAAAGAAAATGCCCCATCCATACTTGCCATAATATAAGTATGACCATCTTGTATTCCTGTAATCGATACTTGTATTTGATTAGCACTATATGTATCATAAGTATAGGAAATAATATTGCTATTATTTGGTGTTCTTATTTTTAAAGAGTCTAAATTCATTTCATTTAAGTTTGTATCAAATGTTAATAATATTTGTCTAGTAGCATTTTTTTCCATTATTATAGAAGATTGATTAAATAACATACTACTAGGCGTTCTAGTAACATTTACAAAACAGCTAGCTATCATATTATTTTCAGTTTGGGCAGTAATGACGGCTTTTCCTACACCTTTTGCTTCTAGAAGTCCTGCATCATTAACAGTTACTACGTTAGAATTACTGCTTGTCCAAGTAACTTTATGATGAATATTACTTGTATGGGGTGTAACCGTATAACTTAATTGTTCGGTTTCTCCTATTATTAATGAAGTCATCGTTTTATTTAATTCTATTTGTTTGGGAGATGTTTGAACTGTTATCGATACTGTTTTGTTTAATTCTTCATTTAAACTTGCTGTAATTGTTGTTGTTCCATTTGCAATAGCTGTAATTTCACCTGTTTCATTAACAGTTGCAATTTCTGTATTAGCACTTTGCCAAGTAAGTATATTGGTTATGTCTTTACCAGCATCACTATTGGCAAAAATTTTACAAGTTTTATTTTGGGATAAATCCATTGTTACTGACTCTGTGCTTAATATCATATCATTAATTTTGGTATAAACATTAATTGTGCAATCTGCCCTTTTTCCATTTTTGGTATAGGCTCGAATGGTTGCGGTTCCATCTTCCATACCTGTAATGGTTCCATCTTCATCAATATTGATTATATTTTTGTTATCTGTACGCCAAATTATTTCTGTATCTGAATTGGCTGTTTTAGGATTAATAATGGTATCTATCTTGGTTGTTTTTCCTTTTTCTAAAGATACTTGTGAAGGCATTATTAATTCAGAAGGTTTTGTTTTTACTGTAACTTCACATGAAGTTTCTAATTTATTTTCACTCGTCACTTTTATGGTAGCTGTACCATTCTTTTTGGCTACTAATGTGCCTTTTTCATCAACTGATACAATTTCTAGATCGGAACTTTCCCAAGAAAGACCTGTCATTATATCAGCTGTAGAAGGTTTAAAAGAAGGTTTTAGTAAATAAGAATCTTCACCATTTATAAATAATTCTATTTCTTTTTTGTCTATTTCTATTTCTTTTGGTTCTGTATGTACTGTTACATCACAAATTGCCCTAGCTCCACTAGCACAAGTTGCTAATATTTGTGTAAATCCATTGTTCACTGCTGTTACTAAACCATTATCATCTACATTTACAATGTTTGAATCCATAGAAAAATAGTTAACATCTGTATCAGTAGAATGTTCTGGCGTAATTGTATAGGTTAAATTTGCTGTTTCTTCTACTTTTAAATTAAGGGATGTTTCATTTAATTCAATTTTTGAAATTTCTATGGTTGTTTCTTCTTCTAATGTATTTTGGTTTTTTATGTACTGATTAGTAATAAATAAATCTTGTAATGAAACTGAACTATCAGCATTATTATCGCAAGCTTCTAAATATTCATTTTCTAATGTTGATAATCCTACCATGCTACATTTAATGGTATGAATATCTGAACGGTCAATTATTCCATCCCCATTTACATCACCTTTTATTACTATCTTATATTCATAACAAATATCTTCTTTGAAACAAGATACTTTAATTCCTGTTTTAGCTATCATATAATAGTCTTTAATTGAATTATTGTTGGAATCATAAAATAAAACATCATCAAAATAATCTAATCTATCACTTACATCCACCAAAGTCATCCCTTGGTCGACATAGATATATTTCTTGTCTTCAGCAAAATGATGGTCTGTTATTAGAAATGATAGAAAAAAAATGATTGTAAATATTATAATTTTAGACATTAATTTTAATTTTCTCATAATGCTTTTCCTTTCCCCTATTTTTTCTTTTTTTCTTAATTATATCTTATCATTGGACAATAATCAAAAAAGATTTCTTTATGTTTTGTTTTTATAGTATTTTTACCATACGGATATAGGAAAAATAGGTTTTATATTAAATTTTTGTTACATTTCGTTTCAGTATAAAAAATACATATTATTGTTACTATTTTTTTGAATAATATTTACAGATAACAGTTGATGTAATATAATAATGTTATTATGTTAAAATAGATTGGAGAAATTTTATGAATATTAAAAAAGTTTTAATTTTATTTTTGGTTTTTATTTTTTTCTCATCTTGTTGTTATGCTAATGAAATTGCACTAAATGCAACTGGAGAATTAAAAGATAATTCTGATGTAACTATTAAAATTGGTATCAACCTTGGAGAAATTGAGGAAAATGTTTATTTTTTGCAAGGTCAATTAGAATATGATACTAATATTTTTGAAAAAATTATGTCTGAAGATATTGAATTATTAAATAGTTGGCATGATTTAGTTTTTAATCCTGAAAATGGAAAATTTGTAATAGAAGGTATGGATTCTTCTGAGAGTAATTTACAAGATGTAATGAATATAAAACTAAAAACCAAAAATAAATTAACAAATGACTCAACTACTATTAAGCTAAAAGATTTAAAAGAAGTAGGAGAAAGCCAAATAGAAAAAGAATTGGAAGATGCAACTGTGACTTTAAGAAAACCTGCTACTGAAAATTTTGCTAATAAAATATTACCTTTTACTGGTAATAATTCTATTATTTTTTATGCTATTATAATTATAATAATTGGATTGGTTGCCTTTTTTATAAAAAAAAGAAAAACTAATAAGAAAAGTTAAGATGGAAATACTTTATTATAATTTATGTGAAAATAAATTATATGATTCAAAGGCTACCATAACAATATGACTATTAAGCAAAAATAAAAGCCAGCAATCAAGAATGTTTCAAGACTACTGACAATATTGGAGCCACTTCCCAGATTCGAACTGGGGACCCCCGCATTACAAGTGCGGTGCTCTGGCCAGCTGAGCTAAAGTGGCATATTTAGTTGGTGACCCGTACGGGAATCGAACCCATGTCTCCGCCGTGAAAGGGCGGTGTCTTAACCGCTTGACCAACGGGCCTTAATACAAAGAACTAAACAATTTTATAAATTATTTAGTTCTTTTGGTGAGCTATCCGCGACTCGAACGCGGGACAACTTGATTAAAAGTCAAGTGCTCTACCACCTGAGCTAATAGCCCACATAATGCGTTTGTAATTACAACGCCTATTTATTTTACAATGTTTTTAAGTAATTGTCAATACATTTATGAAATTTTTTTGCTTTTTTGTAAATTTTAGTTGTTACTTAACTCCAATTTACCAACTTAATTTATCTATTATTTTTGCAATACTGCATTAGTAGTCAAACAAGAGTAAGTAAATAGCAATTATAGGAACCTTCCCTTTTTTAGTTACATGTATACTGTTAGATGTAAATAAAAAGTTTACATCTAATTTTTTTGGTTGTAAAATTATTTATAAAGAATTTAAGTTAGAACATTTAGT
>JAAWGB010000030.1 GCA_022795075.1 Clostridia bacterium
AAATCCAAGTAGTTTTTATGGAGCAACTGTAACAGGATATGATTGCCCAAATAGTGCAGGAGTAAATGCGTGGAAAATATTTTATGCAGATGAAAATAATATTTATATAATAGCAGATGATTATATTCACTACGACTATTGTCCACCATCAGCTACACAAGCAATTACTAAAAATTCTGATTATAAATTATCTTTTAATGATATTATAAAAGATTATCCAAATGGCTCAGCACATATAACAAATGAAAAGATAAAAGCATTAAATAATGATTATTTTAATGTAAAAGGCTATACAAGTACAAATGATAATATGAAAGCAGTAGCTTATATGCTAGATACCAATGTATGGAGTGGATATAAAGGAAGTAAAGCAGAATATGCAATAGGTGGGCCTAGTGTAGAGATGTTACTTAAATCTTATAATCAAAAATATAATACAAGCTATCTAGCAGGAACACAAAACGATGTTGGATATTATGTAAGTGGCGATGGAGGAAATTCTTGGAAACATGCTATATCTATACCGATTGATAGCTTATATACAATAACTGACACTCAAAAGGCTGTTGCTATGTGGTTAGCTTCTCCTTCCATTCCTTCCTATAGTGAAACAAGTTCATTAGTTGTTATGGATTGTGATGGTTATGTAAATCCTTATTTCTATTATCTCGATAACGCTACTTGTGGTTTTCGTCCATTAGTTTGCCTAAATTCTGATGTTCAATTAGAGAAGAAATCGGATGGAACCTATGCAATAAAATAAACAGTTATATGAGTGTAGATATGTAATTTTTTACATATCTATTTTTAATATTAATAAAATCTTTTTGCTTGCTTTTTTCATAAGGTTATAGTAGAATAAAAAAAGCAAAAAACGAGGAGAAGAGCCATGATAGATAATTGGAAAGAAATGATAAAAGAAAAAATCAACAAAAAAACAATTGGAATCATCCTAATAATTTCGATACTATTAATTGCCATTTTATCAGTAATAATAGTCTATTATAATAATGGAGAAGTAAGAGAATGGATTGACAAAAATGTATTTAGAAAAGAAGTTATGCAAGATAATGTTAGTACCATAGAACTAAAAGAAACTGAAACTTCAAACATATATGCTTTTAACAAATATATAGGAATATTAAACAAGAATAAATTTATAATTTATGGTAGTACAGGAAATGAAGAAAAAGCTTTAGAAGTAGAAGTATCCAATCCAATATTTAATTCAGCTAATCGATTTTTAGTTATGGCGGAAAAAAAAGGAAGAAAACTATATTTAATAACAGATAAAGAAATAACATGGGAAACAGAAATAGAAGGAAATATTTCACAAGTACAAGTTAACAAAAATGGTTATGTAGCAGTAGTCATAACAGATACCAGTTATAAAACAGTCATTTCTATGTATGATCCAAAAGGAACACTAATATTTAAAACATATCTTTCATCTACTAGAACAGCAGATGTAGCCATTTCAAATGATAATAAACATTTAGCTATTGCAGAAGTAGATACATCAGGAACTATGATACAATCCAATATCAAAATAATTTCTATTGAAAAAGCAAGTTCAGAGCCAACCAATTCATTAGAAAATACCTATCAAGGAGAAGCAGATAAACTAATAACCAATATTGCCTACCAAGACAAAAATAAACTAATTTGTATGTATACAGATGGTATTCACATTATAGAAAATGGTCAAGATAATATTTTAATAAATCAAGAAAATAAGAAAATGATTTTTCAATCGATTGAATTAACAAATCATGCTATTCAAATTGAAGAAAAATCATCTGGATTATTCACAGCAGATTCAGTTGTTGATATCATAAACACAGAAAATAAAGCAATAAAAGAATATACAGTTAATGCTGTAACGAAAGAAATCTATACCAATGGAAATATAATTGCCCTAAACCTAGGAACAGAAATAGAATTTATTAATACAGATGGATGGCTAGTAAAACGATATATAGCCAAACAAGAAATTACCAATATTGTAGTATCCAACAATATAGCAGGTATAATTTATAGAGATAGAGTAGAAATTATTAATTTATAATGAAAATTAGTATAAAAAACTAGAAAGGAGAAGAATATGGGAGTTGTAGTAGACTTAATTATCATAGCAATTATTGTATTATCAACATTTTTAGCTTATCAAAAAGGATTAGTAAAATTGGCAATTGGACTATGTGCTTTTGCAATTTCTATTGTAATTACTGTTATTTTATATCAACCAATATCAAATTTGGTTATTAATGTAACAACTATTGATGAGATGATAGAAGATGCTATTTATGAAAAGGCAAATGGGGTTATACAAGAAAATACAGATGAAGAGGGACTAACTAGTCAAATGATACAATCTGCTAAAGACGGAATGTTACCAGAAGTAGCAAGAGAAATGGCCATTAACATTGTAAGAGGAGGTGTTATGATAGTTCTATTTGTAGCGACTAAAATTGCTTTAAAATTTATTACTGCTTTAGCAGATGCAATTGCCAAGTTACCAATTGTCGATCAATTAAACAAAACAAGTGGAATGATTTTTGGGATTTTTAGAGGAATTTTAATTGTGTATGTAGGACTACTTATTTTGGCAATACCAGGACAAATTAATCCAAATAATAAAATTAATTCAAGTGTAGAACAATCTTTACTTGGTAAGACAATGTATGAAAATAATATTTTAAATATATTTTTCTAATTTTACAAAAATGATACTTAAGAAAATGGCAAAACATAATGATAAAAAAAGAAAGATTAACGGTCAAGCTATTTCTAATAGTAAATGTAAAGAAGTATTTCAGGCACCTCTCAAAAAAGGATTTTTGAGATTCTCCTAAAATACTTCTTAACATTTACTAATTACGAAATACTTTCCATTATAATCTTTCTTTTTTTATCATTATGTTTTGCCATTTTGATAGTATTATGCAAGAAATTGTAATGTAGAATTGTGTATTTTTTGTGAATGTTATTGATTTTTAAAGCTAGATTTGTTATACTAGGGGCATGAAGATTTAGGAGTGAATCATTTTGGGAAAAAAACAAATAAAAAATAAAAATATAAAGAATACTAAGAAAAAGAAAAAAACGTGGAAAAAGATATTACTAATAATTTTTCTAATTTTACTAGTAGCAGGAGGCGTATTTGCTTACCGTGTACACCTTAATGGTGGGGGGATGTCTGGAATGTTAGCAACTATGGTAGGGCATGACCAAAACACAAAAAAGAATTTAGGAGAATTTAAAGTTCTAATATTAGGAATTAGTACAGATCAAGAAAATGTAGACTTAACAGACACAATTATGGTAGCATCGTACAATCCCAACACCCAAAAAGCTACATTATTATCCATACCAAGAGATACCTATACAGGTAAAAATCCAGCAAAAGCAACATCTTATGAAAAAATAAATGCCTTATACAATAGAAAACATAGACCAGACGAAACCCTAGAAGCAGTCAATGAAATTACTGGACTAAATATTCAGTATTATGTAGTTGTAAAAACAGAAGCATTAATCAAATTAGTAGATGTTATTGGAGGAATTACCTTTGATGTACCAATTAATATGGACTATGATGATACTTCACAAAATTTACATATTCATTTAAAAGCTGGTGAACAAAAATTAGATGGAGATAAAGCAGAACAGCTAGTACGTTTTAGACACAACAACAATGGAACATCTTATCCAGAAGAATATGGAGATAATGATACAGGAAGAATGAGAACACAAAGAGAATTCATTATGCAAGTAGTAAAACAAACAGCAAAACCAGAAAACATATTCAAACTAGGGGAAATATTAGATGTAGCCAAACAATATGTAATAACCAATATAGACTTTAATGTAGCAAAAGACTATATACCATATGTAGTAGAATTTAACACAGATAACCTATTAACAGCAATATTACCAGGAACCAATACCAATAAAAATACCAGTGCAACATGGATATTTATACACGATAAAGCACAAACCAAACAATTAATACAAGAATTATTTATTGATAGAGATATACAAGAAACACAAGAAGATACAATAGAAGGAAACACAACAGAAGAAACAACAACTTCAGAAAATGTTAATCAATCAGATATTACCATAGAAGTATTAAATGGCAGTGGAAGTGGTTCTAATTTACAAAAAGTAGTCAGTGAATTACAAGGAGCAGGCTATAAAGTTACTCGAACAGGAAGCACAAACACGACACAAAAAACGACCATTAATAACAAGAAAAATGTAAAAGAAAGCACAGTAAAAAACATAAAAGATGTTATTGGTACAGGTATTATTGAATCTAGCGAATCAAGTTCTAGCAAAGTAGATATAATGATTATAATAGGAAAAGATTATTAAGAATTTCATGTAAAATTATTAAAAAAATAAAAGGGGTTTGATTAAAATTATAGATAGTATAAATTTTATCTTTCAAACCCCATTTATTTAACCTTTTTTAGCAAAGTTGTTTTAAATTTATTTATAATGAAAAAAAATAATAAATTATTAGCATATTAAAAAAATAATTCCTAAAAATTTTTAATTTCATACACATTTGTTTTTCTTTTGTGAAAAAATATAAAATAAATTAAAACTAATAAAAAAATACCAACAATAGTCATTATTATATAATTTAACAATTTAGATTTTTCAACCAAATGTGATGCCAATAAATCTGTTTTATATTCAATTTTGTCAATTGTATAAGATGCTGTTCCTAATACATCTCCTTGTTCAATTGGAGCTTTTATATCTTCTTTTAAATTTATTTCAAGATTTAATTCTTCTTCCAACATAGAATTTTCGAGTAAAGCACAAATAGAAGAATTAGCTAATAAATCTAAGTTTTTAGTATCTTTTGTCCCATTTTTAACTTCAAGAGAAGTAATTTTATCATTTGAATGCAATAAAGTTCGAATAGAATAATTATCATATCCATATTCAAATAATGTTTTTGTTTCAGAAAATCTAGTAGAAGTATCATCAATTGTTTTACCGCCTAAAATAACACAAATTAATTCTAAATCATCTTTATAGCTACAAGAAACTAAGCAATCTCCAGCTTGGCTAGTATAGCCAGTTTTACCACATGTTAAATAAGGATAATAATGATTACTATTTGGTATAATTAAAGAATTTGTTGAAACATATCTTCTTATATCAGATTTATTTGTAGCAGGAATTGCGCAAGAAGCTTTACCAGCTATTTTTCTAAAATTTTCATTTTTCATACAATATCTCATTATATTGCATAAATCTTTAGCTGTTGTATAATGATTATCATCATGCATACCAAACGCATTTGTAAAATGAGTATCAGATAAGCCAAGTTCATTAACTTTTGTATTCATCATAGAAATAAAACTTTCAACAGAACCCCCAATATATTCGGCTAGAGCATTAGCTGCGTCATTAGCAGAGTGAACCAACAAAAGTTCTAATAATTGTTCAACAGTTAATTTCTCATCAACTTGAAGATAAGCGGAGGAATATCCGTCTGGTATAGACATAACGGTATTATAACTAATGGTGACTATTTCATCAAGTTGACAATTTTCTAAGGCAATAATAGCTGTTATAATTTTAGTAGTACTAGCAGGATACATTTTTTCATTTTCGTTTTTACTAAATAAAATTTTTCCTGTTTTATTATCTACTAAAATGGCAGATTGTGAAATTAAATTTGGTTCTTCAGATGTAGCAAATACAAAAGGAATATTGGCAAAGAAGAATAAGCATATCAAGAATATTGCGAATAACTTATTTAAATTTGATTTTATTTTCATTTTTATTTTCTCCTATTTTTATGTATCTATCATATCCTATTTTTTTGGAATTTTCAATATATTTAAAAATGTTTAATAAATTTATAATATTTAAAATAAAAAGGAGGGTTTAATATGTATAATTTTAATAAAAAGCAAAAAATCATATTAGGAATATTAGTAGCAATTATAGCAGGTTTTATTTGCTACTATGTATATGCAAAAGAAGATAGTAGTTTACAGTTAAATTTAGAAAATACTATAGAAACAGAAGAACAAGTACAAAGCCAAGAAGAATATAGTGATGACACTATTTTAGTCCATATATCAGGAGCCGTTAATAAAGAAGGAATGGTAGAACTAAAAATAAATAGTAGAATTTCAGATGCTATAGATAAAGCAGAAGGAATAAGAGAAGATGCCTGTATAGAAGATGTAAATTTAGCTTATAAATTAGAAGATGGAATGAAAATACATATTCCTACTAAACAGGAAAAAGAAAATAATAAAAATATAACAGAAGAATTATTAACAACTTCTAGCGGAGTTTTACATGAGGAAGAAGAAACAGAAGAAAAGGCCAATAAAGCATCCCAAAAAAATGTTAAAGTAAATATTAATACTGCTACACAAACTCAATTAGAAACTTTACCAGGAATTGGACCATCAACTGCTATGAAAGTTATTAGTTATCGAAAGGAAAATGGAAAGTTTAGTAAGATAGAAGACATTAAACAAGTAAGTGGAATAGGAGACAGTAAGTATAATAAAATAAAAGATTTAATTGTTGTAAAATAAAGTTAGTAATTAATATTAAATAATTATATTTATATAAATGAAAATTCCTCCATCTTGAAAAAAAATGGAGGAATTAACAACCTCAACTAGAGGATTTTTTTGACTCTTTGGATGATTTTTGTTCCATTATATCTTTTAAGAAAGAAGGAATTTTATAACGCTCATTAAGCGTTTTATCATCAAAGAGTAAAGTATTTTTTATTACTAAATTTTTTACGACACACATATTATGATATCCCCTTTCCTTTGATGCAATGTGTCTATTATTATGTATTTTTATTATAGCATAATTTATTTAGAAGATAAATAGTTTTAAAATATTTTATTATTTATATAAACATTTTTTGTAATAATCCTTGTTTTAATAAATTCAATTTTTGTTTGTTTATTTTTTCAATATATATTTTTTTATCTATTTGTCCTAAAATATCAGATATTTTTTCTTGATTTTCTTTACTATGAATATAAATTTCAAAATTTTCTAATGTTGCTTTTTGTATATTAGGCAATCCACTACCTACACGTAATAACATTATCTTTTTTTCATTAAATTTTAATGTTTGATATAAATAGTTTAAATTAATTCTATTATCAATTTTTTTTAAGGTATAACAGTGTCCTCCAGCCCAAAATTTTTCCTTATTGTAATTTACAAATCCACATGAATTTCCACCTTCACTAATTGTTATTGTATTTCCTTCTGTATTATAATTATTAGTATATCCAGATAGTTTACTACCACCATTTAATACATAATATTTTCCATCATCTATCATATTTTCGCAATTCAATTGTATTCCTTTTTGAATTTTGCAAATATTACCTATTTTTTTCATTTCCATTTCATGATTATTATTGTATAGTTTATTCATTAATCCTTTTTTATATATCTTAAGGGTTTCAATTTTCTTAAATTGTATATTAATTTTTTTATCCAACAGAGAAATTAAATTTCCTATTTTTTCTTGTTCTTGAATCGAAGGAATAGTAAATTTATAACTTCCTAATTCATCTCTATTTATTTTTGGCATTCCTGTTCTCATAGAAACTGATGTTGCAAATTTAGTAAATTTTCTTGTTAATAATATATATAAAAGAAATTCAGAAGTAAGTACTGAATTATTTGGAGTTATTGGATAAGCATCTGCACTACATAAACCAATAAAATTGGGATAACATACTTTGGCAAAATGTGGATTGATTTTTCCATAAATGATTGCATTTTTATCAAATAAATATTTACTACTAATAAGGTTGTCATCTTTAGCTAAATTATATTTTAATAATCTACCAGTTTCTTTCTCAATATTTCCTGGTCCTATATGTGGAAGATTTCTATACAATTCATCATTAGGATTAACTTGTCCATTAGTAATTGAAACTATATCGTAAAACTTATAAATTTTCCATTCATCTTTAAATTCTTTGAATCTTAATTTAGGTACTAGCAAATTTTCACCTTCTATCTGTCCTTTAGTTTTAACAAAAATCATAAAAAGTATATCATAAAAAATTTAAAATTGGAATTATTTAAGAATTTTTTCTTGAAAATTTTTGCAAATTAAATTTATACATTTCTTTTTTTGCGACATTTCTGGATGTACATATAAATTTAAAGTAATATTTACAGTAGCATGTCCTAATAACTCACTAACAGTCTTATAATCGATTCCTAATTTAATACAATTAGTTGCAAAGGTATGTCTAAGACCATGAAAGTTAATATTTGTTATATTAGCTTTTTTTAAAATTTTTTGGTAAAATCTTCTATAAGTTCGTGGTTCCACCCATTTATTACTACAAGACAATATATAATCATCAGAGCTTGTTTTATATTTCTTTAATTCACTTGAAAACTCTTTATTAAGAGGTATTTCTCTTTCAGCATTGTGAGTTTTTGGTTTTGTTATTATAATTTTGGAAATATTAATTTGAGTATCTTTAATATAAACCCTTTGAAGGGTTTTATTAATATGTAAAATATTATTTTTAAAATCAATATCCTTCCATTGTAATGCACATAATTCCCCTATTCTGATTCCTGAATATAAAGTCAATAAAATACCAAAACTTTTAATAGATTGATTTTCTAAAATATAGTTTGTTAAATTATTTTGTTCTTGTTTAGAAAGTATATAAGTTTTATCTTTTGTATTAGTTTTTGGATAAATAAAATCAAGACTTAAATTTTGTACTAATTTTTCTTTCATTGCGGATTTTAAACTACTTTTTATGATTGCAACAATATCTTTGATTGTTTTAATTGATAGCCCTCCTGAATGATCTAATTTGCCATTTTTATATTTATTTAATAAAAATTCTTGAATTATTTTATTATTTAATTTATTTAAGTAATATTTTCCTAAATCTGGTGCTATATGATTGGAAATAATATTAGAATAATTGGCATATGTAGATTCCTTAATATAGTCTTTTTTATATAGTAGCCAATCCCAAATCCAATCTTTATATAAGATTTTATTTTTTGTTTTAAATAGCATTTTTTTACCTCCTTATCTTACCATCTATATCTGTCTTAAGGTTAAAACTAAAGGACAGATAGAAGGTGAAAATTTGCTAGTACCTAAATTAAGATTCAAAGAATTTAAAGATGAGTACAAAACATATAAATTAAATGATATAGTAGATTTTTATAAAGGAAATACATTATCTAAATCTGATATTAAATTAAATGGAAATTTCCCATGTATTTTATATGGAGAATTGTACACAAAATATAACGAAATAACGAATAAAATTATAAGCTATACTGACAGAAATGATAAAAATTTGTTTTATAGTAAAATAAATGATGTTTTAATACCTTGTAGTGGAGAAACAGCATTAGATATTTCTACATCAACTTGTGTATTGCAAAACAATGTCATTATTGGTGGAGATTTAAATGTCTTAAGACCAAAGGCACAAAATGGGAAATATTTAAGCTATTTATTATCGAACAAGAAAAAACTAGTTATTGCCAAATATGCACAAGGTGATTCTATTGTTCATTTATATGGTGAAAAAATAAAAAATATAAATATTAATTTACCAACAATTGAAGAACAAGAAAAAGTATCTAAATTACTAGAAGTTTTAAACAGAAAAATAGAGATTAAAAAAAGGAAAGTAGAAACCCTTAAGATATATAAAATGGGATTAATAAAAGAAGTATTAAACAGTTCTAATAAATGTAAATTTGGAAAATTACAAACTATTTGTCAAAATTTAGTATCTAATATCACACTAAGTGACATTAAAAGTGATACTTCTACCTATAAAATATATGGTGCAACAGGAGCTATAGGTAATATGTCAAAATATACACTCAATAAACCTTATATTGCCATAATTAAAGATGGTGCAGGAGTTGGGAAAAGTTTTATTTGTGAACCATTTTCATCGTTTCTCAGCACATTAATTGGATTAATTCCTCAAAATTGCACTATTGAGTATTTAAAAATAGTATTAGACAACATTAATTTTTCAAAATATACAGTTGGATCAACTATTCCTCACATATATTTTAAGGATTTCAAGAATGAAATTGTAAAGATACTACCTTATGACGAACAAATAAAAATAAGTAATATATCCAATAATATAAATTTAAAAATTGACATGTCTGAACAGAAATTAAAATTGTTTCAAAAGATGAAAAAATCACTACTTCAACAAATGTTAATTTAAAAAGGATTACAAATAACTGTAATCCTTTTATCATTTCAATTCTTTTAATCCTAGCTCTCTTAAATACTGATTAAGTTGTTTTGTTACTTTCTTATCTTCCTTATCAATTTTTTCAAGTTCGGACAAAACCGAATCCAAATCAATTTCTTCTTCTTCTTCAAAAGTATCTACATACCTTGGAATATTCAAATTATAGTCATTATCTTTAATTTCATCTAAAGTACTTAGATGAGAATATTTTTTTATTTCTTTTCTATTTTTATATGTATGAATAATTTTATCAACATCTTCATCTCGTAATCTATTTTGATTTTTTCCTTGTTCAAAATCTTTTGAAGCATCTATAAATAATACTGTATCTGTATTTCTACATTTTTTAAATACTAAAATACAAGTTGGAATAGATGTACCATAAAAAATATTTGCTGGCAATCCGATTACCGCATCTAAATAATTTTTATCTTTTACTAAATATTGCCTAATAATACCTTCACTTGCTGCTCTGAATAATACACCATGTGGTAAAACAACCGCCATCGTTCCATTATCATCTAATAAATAAATCATGTGTTGAATAAAGGCGTAATCTGCTTTAGATTTTGGGGCTAATTTCCCATAATTACTAAATCTTTCATCATTTAAAAATTGGGGGTCAGCAGACCATTGAGCAGAATAAGGTGGGTTTGCAACAATTGCTTGAAACTTCATTTTCTTATGTTTTGAGCAAGGATTTTCTAAAGTATCTCCATTATAGATATCAAATCTATTAAAAGGAACCCTATGAAGTAACATATTCATTCTAGCCAAGTTATAGGTTGTACTAACTTTTTCTTGCCCATAAAAAGAATGTACTTTTACGTCTTTTTGTCTAGCAACTCTTAACAATAAAGAACCAGAACCACAAGTTGGATCATATACATTTTTTAAATCTTTAATTTCTAAAGTTACTATTTTAGCAAGTATATTTGAAACTTGTTGAGGGGTATAATACTCACCAGCTTTTTTACCAGCACTTGCTGCAAATTGTCCTATTAAATATTCGTAAGCATCGCCTAATACATCTATTTCTGTGTCTTCAAAAGAAAAGTCAATGTCATTTATTTTTTGCATGATGGTTCCAATTAATTTACTTCTTTCTTTTTCTCCTCTACCTAATTTGGAAGAGTTTAAATCCATATCTTCAAATAGATTTTCAAAATCATGCTGACTAGCATTTCCAAAAGTGGATTCAGAAAGTTTAGAAATGGCTTTATTTAATATAGTAATATCAAAATTTCCAGTTTCTATTAATTTTATCAAATTTGAAAATAAATAGGGTGGTTCTATTACATAGCCTACATCACTATCTTTTGTTAAATCTTCAATAATAGCTTCTTTGTATTCTTCTTTTTCCCATGCTTGTTCATAGGTTAAATTTTCTTTATTTAAAAGTTTTTCTTCTATGTAATTAATTAATCTTTCTGATAAAAATCGATAGAATATTAATCCTAAAATATAGTTTTTAAATTCAGAAGCATCCATTGTTCCTCTTAAATTATTAGCCATACTCCATAATTTGGAGTGTAATTCTGATTGTTGCTTATTTTGTTTTTCTGTTACATCCATTTTTTTCTCCTTTTACTAGAATCGATTTATTAAATTTTCTATAAATTCTTTAATTTGTTTGGTTATAGTAACTTTTTCTATTAATGGTTTATCAATTTTTTCTTTTAATTTATTAGTGTCTAAAATATTAGAATATTCATATTCACCAATAATATCGTTTAATAATTCAATATCAAGATTGTATTTTTTAGCAATTTCTTCAATTTCTTTTTTTCTTTGTTTATTCATAAAATTATAATAATTTTCTTCTATTGAATCTTGTTCACTAAGAGTTGGTACAATCTTCTTTAAAAATTCTTTAATTAAGTCAGATTTTAATCTTAAATCTTTACTATCTGCATTTTCCAATTTATTTAAAATATCCTTAATTTCTTTATTTACTTGTTTTTTATTTGATAAATCGATTGATTTTATTAAGTTTAGTATGTAATCTACATTTATTTTGTCTGTATACATTAATTCCAATTCAAAATCAACATCATTTAATATGCTAACTTTATTGGGTGATCTTTTGGTAGTTGCTAAATCTAAATATTTACTTTTATAATCTAAGTATTCTTGGTGTGATAAATAAACTTCTTCTTTTGTAAATTGGAATTTTCTAAAAATTTTAAGTTTTATTAAAATTTTAGTTAATTCTCTAAATATAACAATAAATTTTTTAATTTTTTCTTCTGATTGTATAGTATCTATATGTTGTACTGTTGGGACCATTTCTTTTAATTGTTTGGCTACTTCAATAAATTTTTCTTTATAATATTCATAAGGTTTTAACAACACTTCATTTGGATTACTAGTTTCAGAAAAGATTTTTATAGCTGTATCAACTTCCTTTTTGGTTGTTCTAAAACTTACGATATTTCCTTGTGTTTTAGTAGCTTTTTCAACTCTATTGGTTCGTGAGAAAGCTTGTATTAAGTCATGATGTTTTAAAAATTTATCTACATATAAAGTATTTAATTTTTTACTATCAAATCCAGTTAAAAACATGTTTACTACTATTAAAATATCAATTTCAGCATTTTTTACTCTTTTAGAAATATCTTTGAAATATCCATCAAATGTATAAATTGAATAATTTGTATCAAACATTTTATTATAATCATTTATAATTCTTTCTAAACTTTGGCAGGAAAGTTCATCTTTACCTTCATAATCTTCATTTGGTCCATATGTATATATAGCAGCGATTTTTAAACTAGTATTTTTTGAATGGAAACAATCATAATATTTTATTAGACTAGGGATACTAGAAGTTGCAAATAGGGCAGTATATTTCATGTCATTTGTTTTTAAAGGGTGCATAGTAAGAATTCCTTCTGTAATATTATTAATTCTTTCATCAGCCATATAAGTTTCTTCTGTATTAATTCCCTCAACTTCAACATGATCAACATTTTCTAAATTGGCATCTATTGTTTTATAGTAATCTACAGAAAATCCTAATACATTTCCATCATGAATAGCATCTTTTAATAAATATTTGTGTAGACATTTTTCAAAAATATCGGCTGTTGTTCGACCATCTTGACTTTTATTTTCTACTAATCTTGGTGTACCAGTAAATCCAAAGTATTGTGCTTGATTAAAATGTGTTTTGATAGATTTGTGCATATCTCCAAATTGTGTTCGATGACATTCATCTATAATAAATACAACTTTTTCATCTTTATACTGTTCCATCAATTCTGAATATTTTGGGTTATTTATAGCATTTGCCATTTTTTGAATAGTAGTTATGATTAATGGTTTTGTTGAATCTTGTATATTTTTGATTAATTTATAAGTACTATTTGTAAAATCTACAGAACCTGGTTCAAATTTATTAAATTCATCATATGTTTGTGTGTCTAAGTCTTTTCTATCTACTAAGAAAAATACTTGTTTAATATTTGGTTCATTTGATAAAATTTGACTTGCTTTAAAAGAAGTTAATGTCTTTCCAGAACCAGTCGTATGCCATATGTAACCATTATTATTTGTTTCTAATGCTTGTTTTACTAATGCTTCTACAGCATAGACTTGATAAGGTCTCATGACCATTAATTGTTTGTCTGTTTCATTGATAACCATATATCTAGCAATCATTTTAGAAATAAAGCATTTTTCTAAAAAGTTATTTGAGAAATCACTTAAATTACTGATTCTATTGTTTTTCTCATCTGTCCAAAAAAAAGTATAACCAAAATTTATTTCTCCATCTGCATTAGCAAAATACTTTGTATTGACACCATTACTTATCACATATATTTGAATAAATTTATATAATTCTTTATAAGAAGTTCTTCGATATCTCTCAATTTGATTGACTGCTTCTTTTAAGGTTCTTCCTCTTGCTTTTAATTCTATTTGTATAAGTGGCAATCCATTAATCAATAGTGTTATATCATATCGTGTTTCCTTTTCTCCTGTAATACTTGTTATTTGGTTAGATACTTGATAGTTATTTTTGCACCATTTTCTAGTATTAAATAGTTCAATATATATTTTTTCTCCATTATCTCTTTCTAAGCATTGTTTTTCTCTTAAAATTTTGCTACTAGCAAAAACGCCTTTGCCTGTAATCATGGTATATAATCTATTAAATTCTTTATCAGATAGTTCTTTTCCTTTTAATTCTTCAATGTTGTGTTTGTTTACTTGTTTTCTAAAGTTTTCTTTTACATCATCTAGATTTTTTAACTGAATTCTTGTATATCCTAATAATTCTAAATGTGTAATTAATTTTTCTTCAAGCATTGCTTCACTTTCATATTCTTTGGACATAATTGACTCCTTTTATAATTATTCGATAATATTCTAGCATAAAAGACAATTTTTTACAATAAAACAGAACCATACTTTTTATTAAATTATCATTTATACTAGAACCTAAAATATATTATTATACAAATTCATTTTATTTTTCGGTTACCCTACACGACGCTAAAAAATGCTAAAAATAAAGCTATAACAATACCCGAAGACAGGACCCTTTATAGCTTTATTTTAACCATTTTTAAAGCTGTTTTGGTCACATTCAAAATAAAATGAATTTGTATAATAATATATTTTAGGTATTTAGTAGAAGAAATTGGTTAAAATTTAAGTTCAAATATATTTCTTGACAAAATGAATTTTACATAGTAAAATGTTAGCGTAGTCTAACAAAAAGGAGAAACCTATGAAATTAACCAATTCACAAGAAGAATATCTAAAAACCATATATTTACTAGAAAAGAGTAACCAAAAAGTAAGAGTAACCGATATGGCTATTCGATTAAAAATTACCAAACCAAGTGTTAACAAAGCCATTAATATATTAAAAGATATGGGATTCATTGATTATCAAGCCTATGGAAGTATTAAACTAACAGAAGAAGGAGAAAATTATGCCATTGAAATAATCAAAAAACAAGACATATTAACAATGTTTTTAGTAGAAATTTTGGACATAGATAAACAACAAGCAGAAGAAGAGGCAGTGGCTATGAAACATGCCATATCCGAAAAAACAGCACGCAAATTGAATCAATATATCACACAAATTATGAATCTAGAAGACATAACTTGTGCTTATGATGAAAATAATGAAAAATGTAGAAATTGCATAAAAATAAAAGCAAAAAATAAAATGAAAATGGAGGAATAGAAGTGTTATTAGAACTAAAAGATATATATTTTGAAAGAGAAAATAAAAAAATATTAGACAATATTAATTTAAAATTAGACATAGGAAAATTTATTGCCATTACTGGTCCAAATGGATCTGGAAAATCAACTCTAGTAAAAATCATTATGGGAATTGAAAAGCCAGATGCTGGAAAAGTTTTATTAGAAGGACAAGATATAACATCATTGAGTATTCATGAAAGAGCCAATTTAGGAATCAGTTTTGCCTTTCAACAGCCAGTTAAATTTAAAGGAATTACAGTATATGACTTATTAAAAATAGCTGGTAAAAAAGAAATGACAAAAATAGAAGCATGTGAGGTACTATCAAAAGTAGGATTATGTGCAAAAGAATATGTAGATAGAGAAATAAATGGATCTTTATCAGGAGGAGAATTAAAACGAATAGAAATAGCAACAGTTGCCTTAAGAGGTGCTAAACTAACCATATTTGATGAACCAGAAGCGGGAATAGATTTATGGAGTTTTAGTAATTTAATTGAAGTATTTGAAAATATGAGACAAATCATAAAAGGAACAACACTTATAATTTCCCATCAAGAAAAAATCTTAACCATAGCAGATGAAGTTATTTTAATGAAAGCAGGAAAAATAGAAGAAATTGGGAAGAGCAAGGAAATTTTAAACAAAACATTTGCTAAAACACAATGTTATAAAATGAGAAAATAAAAAAGGAGAAGAAATGGAAGAAAATATAAATGAAATAGACAAAAAACTTTTAAAGGAAGTATCCAACTTAGAAAATTTTTCTAAAGGTGCCTATAATATCAGAAAAAATGGGGAAGGAATCCAAAGGAAAGTAACAGAAAATGTAAATATTATAACCAAAACAGACAAATCAGGAATTGACATACATGTTAAAGAAAATACAAAATTTGAATTTATCCATATACCAGTTATTCTAACACAAAGTGGATTAAATGATTTAGTTTATAATGATTTTTATATTGGAAAAAATGCCAATGTAATAATTGTAGCAGGATGTGGCATTCATAACGATCATCATAAAGACTCTAGGCATGATGGTATTCACCGATTTTTCTTAGAAGAAGGAGCAAAAGTAAAATATATTGAAAAACATTATGGAGAAGGAAACGGAGAAGGAAAAAGAATTTTAAATCCAGTTACACAAGTGTACCTAAAAGCAGGAAGTAGCATGGAAATGGAAAGTAGTCAAATAAAAGGAGTCGATTCTACCATAAGAAACACAAAAGGAGAATTAGAAGATAATACTAATTTTGTTATATCAGAAAAAATTATGACACATGGAAAACAATTTGCTAAAACAATTTTTGATGTTAAACTAAATGGAGAAAATGCCAGTACACATGTTATTTCAAGGTCAGTAGCAGTAGATGATTCAGAGCAACTTTTTATATCTAAAATTTATGGAAATAACAAATGTTTTGCACATAGTGAATGTGATGCTATTATTAAAGATCATGCAAAAGTAACAGCTACACCAGAAATTACGGCCAATGATGTAGAAGCAAACTTAGTACATGAAGCGGCAATTGGAAAAATAGCAGGAGAACAATTAATTAAATTAATGACACTCGGACTTTCCGAAAAGCAAGCAGAAGAAGAAATAATTAATGGTTTTTTAAGATGAGAATTTTTTCATCTTAAAAAATCTGTTTAATATGATGAATTTTACAGTTTTGTTTTAAAATATAAACTTCTATTACATCAATTCTAATAGACATGTGATTAATATGTTTTCGGTAAATATAATATCTAGCAACTTGTTTGATATGTTTTTGCTTTTGTTTTGTAACTGCTTGGGCTGGATTTCCATATTTAAAATTAGAACGAGTTTTTACTTCAACAAAGACAAGTTCTTTTTTATTAATATCTTTAGCAATAATATCAATTTCACCTTGTCGGCATAAAAAGTTTTTTTCTAGTATTCTATAATTGTTTTTTTCTAGGTATTGACAAGCCAAGTTTTCTCCCCACTTGCCTATTTCTTGTCTAAAATACATCGATAACCTCCTACTGTTTTTTCTATATAACCTTCTAATTCTAACATAAATAAAATATTGTTAATATCTGCCATATTTTCATTTGATTGTCGATAAATTTCATTTAAAGAAGTGGGTTTTTCTGTAAGGAGCTGATAAATTTTATCATAATCTTTGTTTAGACAGATTTTTTTATATTTTTGTGATTTAATTTCTTTTTCTTTTGGTAATACATGGTAAGGAAGAAAAGGAAATTCTTCCATAATATCTTTTACGCTAGTTACTATTTTTGCTCCATTTTGAATCAATCGATTTGTTCCAACACCTTTTTTATCGCCAATTTCATGTGGTATGGCAAATACTTTTTTTCCTTGTTCGGTTGCTAGTTTAGCAGTAACACTTGTACCACTTCGGTGAGTAGCTTCTACTACTAAAATTCCTAAAGCCAAACCACTTACAATTCGATTTCTTTCTAAGAAGTTTTTTGATTTTGCTTTTTCTTCTAAAGGATATTCAGTTATAACTAATCCACCATTTTTTATAATTTGTTGATAAAGTTCTTTATTTTCTTTTGGAAAGATATGTTTTAATCCATTTGCTAATACAGCAATCGTGTTTCCTTTTTCTTGCAAAGTGGTTTGATGAGCAACAGTATCAATTCCAATTGCCATACCACTAGCAATTGTAAGATTTTGATACACAAGTTCTTTTGAAAATTTATGTGCTAATTGTTTTCCATTTTCAGAACATGCTCGAGATCCTATAATGGAAATGATGTTGGTTTTTAATAATTCTAGATTTCCTTTTGTATATAATTGTTTGGGAGGATTTTTTATGTGTTTTAGTTGTTTGGGATATCTTGAATCCTCTATTGTTATAATTTCTATATAATCACCTCTAATTTTTATACTGTCAACCTTAATTTATTAATTAAAAATTATGAATGATTCCAATACTTTCTATCTAAACTTCTATATTGAATTGCTTCTGCTAAATGTTTTTCTTGTATTTTTTCACAACCATCTAAATCTGCTATGGTTCTAGCAACTTTTAGAATTCTATTATAAGCCCTTGCACTTAAGCCTAATTTATCAAATGCTAATTCTAATATTTTTTTACTTTTACTATTTAATTCACAAAATTTTTCTATTAATGGGGGAGTTAGTTCAGAATTTGAAAATATATGATATTTTTGATAGCGATCTAATTGAATTTTTCTTGCTTCATTTACTCGATTTCTAATTTGCCTAGATGTTTCTATTTTTTCTTTTTGTTCTAATTGATTAAACGAAATTGGATTAACTTCAATATGAATATCAATTCTATCTAAAAGAGGTCCACTAATTCGATTAATATATTTTTTTACTTGTTCAGGTTTACAAGAGCAAGGTTTTTCTTGACTTCCATAAAAGCCACATTCACAAGGGTTCATACTAGCAATTAGCATAAATTCGCAAGGATAGGTAACAGTTGAATGTAAACGACTAATTGTCACTTTTCGATCTTCCAAAGGTAAGCGCAAAGATTCTAAAGCATTTCGGTTGAATTCAGGTAATTCATCTAAAAATAATACCCCTAAATGAGATAAACTAATTTCTCCTGGTTTAGGATTTCTGCCACCACCTACCAAAGAAACAGGTGTAATAGTATGATGTGGACTTCGAAAAGGTCTTTTTGTCATTAAAGGATTATGAATAGAGGTTAATCCTAATATGCTATAAATTTTAGTAATTTCTAATGCCTCTTCTAGTTGCATATTAGGTAAAATAGAAGGCAATCGCCTTGCTAACATTGTTTTACCAGAGCCAGGTGATCCGAATTAAAATACAATTATGTCCGCCACTGGCAGCAACTTCTAAAGCTCTTTTAACATTTTCTTGTCCTTTTACCTCTGAGAAATCAAATTCATATTCGTCATTTGTAGAATCATCTTCTTGCATAAAATCTTCTTGAATAATATTATTTTTTCCATTTAAATAATCAATAACTTCTCTTAAATTACTAACTGGCAGTATCAGTATATCTTTTAATATATTAGCTTCTTTAGCATTTTGCTTTGGTATAATAATTTGTTTAATACCCAATTTTTTGGCTTCAATACAAATCGGAAGAATACCATTTGTTTTTTCGATATTACCATTTAAAGAAAGTTCACCAATAAAGATAGTTTCCATTAAAATTTTTCCTAAAATGGGATTTCGTATATTTTTATTGGCAATTAAAATGCCAATAGCTATAGGTAAATCGAACATAGAGCCTTCTTTTCTAGTATTAGCTGGAGATAAATTGACAATAATTTTTCTACTTAAAAATTCTATATTAGAATTTCTAATAGCAGTTTTAACTCTTTCTTTGGATTCTTTTACACTGATATCTGGCAAACCAACAATTTGGAAATCTGGCAATCCATTAGAGATATCTACTTGAATGGATACTAAGTATCCATTTAAACCTTGTAATGCCATACTTTTTGTAATTGCTAACATGTTGTCCTTTCTACTTATATAGCTTAAATATCTGAGGTCAAGTTTTATAATAAAGTGAGGCTAAAGGTATTAATATTATTTCATAAAAATATTTATTTTGGGGATTGATATTTTTGAGAAAAAGTAAAATTACATTTTAATTTTGGATTACAATGACTATCTGACCTCAGATATTTAAACTATATAAGATTTTTTAATTAGTTGAATTTTAATTGAATTTAAAAATTTGAATAAATTGTTTTTGATAGTTAAGTGATTCTTATTATAAAACCATTGACATTTTTTGTCAATACTTTTTTAAAAATTTTTCTAGATTTTAATTTTTCATCTATTACATTTTCAAATATATTACATTATTTTATTTAGTTCCATGGTTATATTTGGATTATAAACATATTTGTTATCAATTTTTTCATATATATTGTATTGATCTAGTTCATTATTCGTTTCTTTTCTGTTTTGCTTTTCACTTATTGTATTGTTCAATACTCTTTTTAATTCTTCCATAAATTTATCTATAAAATTATTTTTATTTCTTTTATTGTCAAATAAATTTAAATCCAATATTTTCCTCCTTTATTTCGCCAATCTGCTTTTTCCTGTTGCATAATCAATAACTATTCCATCTTGAACATTATACACATATACATTATAGTCTTCTTCTAAGTTCATATCTTCAGTAGTAAATTTAGGAATGTTATTATTTATTTCAACATAGTCTTCTCCTTTATATTCTAGGATATTTGATATCTCATAAGAAATTTTGTTATTTACGATGTTTTCTGTTTTATTTCCTTTTTCATAATTAAAATAGATTCCTACAATAATTATAATAATAAATAGCAATATGGTTATAATTTTTTCTAATTTGTTTGCATTTTTCTTTATATATTTCACCCATATATTTAATACCATAACACTAGAAATTTTTCAATATTTGTGTGGATTGATTTGATTATAAATTAGAATATTTGAGGAAATAATTTCCTGAGTTAAAACTTTTAATATTTTGAAAATGAATTTTTCATTATTTGAATTATACAACTTGTATATTCTTATATCACATTCTTTGCAGATTTTCAATAGTTTTGATTGTTTTTTATTTCACTCCTTGTAGGTTTGTCAAACATATGTCACACTTTCTTAGAAATGTCTATTATTAGAGTACCTATATAACTGTGACCGTTTTACCTTTTATATATTCCATATA
>JAAWGB010000031.1 GCA_022795075.1 Clostridia bacterium
GGCTTCTCCAACAGGGCTCCCTACACTTCTTCGCATCATAAACATAACACATATTTTTTTCACTTTCAAGAAACCACTTCGGTACACTTACTTAACCATAAAAGTAGGAGAACATATTGCCCAAGATGGAGTAGATGGACAAGATCCATTTTCTTGGCATGAAGATTTGGCCTATACCTATCCGCATTGGGGATATGATTTAATTACCTATTATATTTATCAAGCATTTGGCTTTACAGGAATCTATTTAGCAACTTGTATATTGTCTGTAATTTTAGGAATATCTATTTATGTTGTTAATACGAAATTGGTAAACAACCAATTATTTTCCTTTTTTATTACAATAGGAGTCATGTATGTATTAAGAGGATATATTACAGCAAGAGCTCAATTAGTAACCTTTATTTTCTTTATTTTAACAATTTATCTAATTGAGAAATTCTTAGAAACAAAAAAGAAAAGATATGCTACAGGATTAATTTTAATTCCAGTTGCGATTGCTAATTTACATGTTGCTGTATTTCCTTTCTATTTTATCTTATATTTACCATATATAGGAGAGTATATATTGGCATGGCTAGGTGAAATAGTTATTTACCGAAGAAGAGAATTATTTCTATTAAAAATGAGGATTCAATATTTTAGTAAAAAAGAAGGAAAAGAAGAAAAAGTAGAAAAATTAAAGAAAAAGCAGGAAGAATTAGAAGAAAAAGTTGATAAAGTAAAAATAAAAAGGACAAAAGAATTACAAAATCCTTATAAAATAAAGCTAGTTAAAAACCCAAATGTAAAATGGTTAATACTAGTTATGATAATTTGTTTATTAACAGGATTATTAACACCATTAGGAACAACACCTTATACCTATTTAATAAAAACTATGCAAGGCAATACCACTGATAATATTAATGAACATTTGCCAATGACTTTAGCAAATGATACAGATGCAATTTGTATGATAATTTTATTTTTAGCAATATTGATGTTTACAAAAACAAAAATTAGATTATGTGATTTATTCATGATAGGTGGATTATTTTATTTGATGATTACGAGTCGAAGGCAAATTACCATGTTTGCTATAATTGGTTCTGTTATTTTAAACCGATTGATGGTTAATTTAGTAGAAATCTATACCAAAGAAAATGTAAAAGAAAAAATACCAAAACACATAGCAAGCATTATCATTATATTAGGAGTATTAGCTTTTAGTTATTATGTTGGAAAAGGAAGATGGAATGAGGAGTATGTAGATGAAGCAACTTACCCTGTACAAGCTTGTGACTTTATTTTAGAAAATGTTAATTTGCAAACAGCAAAATTTTATAATGAATACAATTATGGAAGTTACTTATTATTTAGAGGAATACCTGTATTTATAGATTCTAGAGCTGATTTGTATGCACCAGAATTTAGTGGAAAAGAAGATGACATTTTTATGGATTTTATGGACACATCTAATATTGGAAAATTCTATACAGATATATTCCAAAAGTATGGGATGACTCATGTAATTACTTATAAAAATTCAAAAATGAATATGATTATTACCAAAACAAAAGATCCAAATTATAAAGAATTATATCAAGATGATTATTTTACAGTATATGAAATAAGTGGAAGGAACGAATAAACAATGGAAAAAGAAGAGGGGAAGTCTCTTGTAAAAAAAGAGAAAAAAATAAACAAAGAAATGATTTTATGGATAAGTATCGTTGTTAGTATCATTTTGATTGACCAAATCGGTAAAATTTGGATTCAGCACACAGGAGAAATTAGTATCATTCCACAAGTTTTGAGTTTTAAAGTTAGTCAAAATACAGATGCTGCTTATGGTATAGGTTCGAATTCAACCTTTATGTATGTAGCTACTAATTTGGTAATTTTGAGTGTTATCTTTAAATTTATAACCACCCAAAATCAATTTGTAGATAAAAAATTGAAAATATTTTTGAGCTTTATTTTAGCAGGTGGAATAGCAAATGTAATTGATAGAGTATTAAATGGATATGTGACAGAGTTTATTAATATAGTAGGCTTACCAGTTCTTAATTTAGCAGATATATTTGTATTAATTGGTTGGATGGCAGTAGCAGCAATATTTGCGTCATTTACTGTAAAAGAGTGGAGAAAGAAAGAGAATTAAAAATAATAGGTTTATAGGTAGAGCCTTTGTTTAAAAACCTAAAATTAATCAATATGAGGAACGAATAAAAATTGAAGATTTTAGAGGTAAAAAAAGAAGAAAATAGCCGAATTGACAGTTTCTTAGCAAAAAAAGAAGACGGATTATCAAGAGTTGCTGTTCAAAGATTAATAGAAGAAGAAAAGATTTTAGTAAATGGTAAAAAAACAAAAGCATCCTATAAAGTTCAAGAAAAGGATAAAATAAGTATACAAGAAGAAAAGCCAAAAGAAATTGAACTAAAAGCACAAGATATTCCAGTAGAAATTATCTATGAAGATAATGATATGATTGTTGTAAATAAACCAAAAGGAATGGTAGTTCATCCAGCTAATGGGAATTTAGATGGAACACTAGTAAATGCTATTATGGCAATTTGCAAAGATACTTTATCAGGTATTGGTGGAGAAATCAGACCAGGAATTGTGCATCGAATTGATAAAGATACATCAGGAATTTTAATGATAGCCAAAAATGATAAAGCACATATCAATTTAAGTGAACAGATAAAAAAGCATGAAGTCAAAAAAGTTTATCTTGCAATGGTAAGAGGTATTGTAAAAGAAAACGAAGCAACCATCAATATGCCAATTGGAAGAAGTACAAAAGATAGAAAGAAAATGGCAGTTACCAAAAATGGGAAACAAGCTATTACACATTTTAAAGTAATAAATCGATATCCCAAACATAATTGTACATTATTAGAAGTAAAAATAGAAACAGGACGAACCCATCAAATTAGAGTACATTTATCGCAAATTGGGTATCCCATTATAGGAGATACCACATATTCTAATGGGAAAAATGAGTGGGACATTCAAGGACAATGTTTGCATGCAAAAAGTTTAGCTTTTATACATCCTATTACCCAAAAAGAAATGTTTTTAGAAGCAAAATTACCAACCTATTTTCAAGATTTATTGAATCAATTAGAAGAAGATTAAAAATTGATTAGAGAATATTGATTTTGAAAATATCGGTAAAGGAGGAGCCAAACATGCCATCATGGATTACACATTTAGTTACTGTCAATAAAATGGGAAAAGAAAAAGAAGAAAATGAATTTATTTTTGCTAATATCATGCCAGATATATTAGAGGGGTATCACATAAAAGATGTATCAAAAGTTGTAAAAAATTATGAAACCCATTACCCAAAAAGACAAATGATAAATGGAATTTCTATTCCATTACCGAATATCCAAGGATTTAAACAAGCCTATAAAGATAAAATGCAAAATCCTATCATCAGAGGATATTATTGCCATTTATTAACAGATTATTATTGGAATCGATATACTTATCAGAATTATTTTGAAAATTTTGATAAAGAAAAAAATTTAGTTAAGGTAAAATTAAACAATGGAAAAGAGGAAATTACGAATTGGGATGAAGCAGTAAGAATAAAGCAAAGAGATTTTAAGAATTTTACGAATTACTTAAACAATACAGAAACCATAAAAATACCAATCTATAGTGATAAAATTGAAAAATACAGTGAAGATTTAAAAGAATTTGATTTTACACAAAATGATATTAAAAGCACCATTATTTTTATACAAAAAATGGTACAAAACAACGATGAAAAAGAAGGAAATTATCAGATTTTTACAAGAGAAGAACTATTCAATCAATTAGAACAAAGCATTACATTTATAAAAGAAAATAGCATAAAAATTTAAAATATTTGTGAATTTTTTTGTTTTTGAAATTAGTTTAGGAGGAGTGGTTTGGAAGAAGTAAGATTACAAAAATATTTGGCAGAGGCAGGAATTGCATCAAGAAGAAAGGCAGAGGAATTAATAACACAAGGAAAAATAAAAGTCAATCATAAAGTAGTAACAAAATTAGGCATTAAAATAAATCCTTTCAAAGATAAAGTGGAATATGAAGGAAAAATAGTAACCATACAAGAGGAAAAGATTTATATTTTATTAAATAAACCAATTGGTTATGTAACTACTGCTAAAGACCAATTTGATAGAAATTCTGTGTTGGATTTGGTAAAGGTAAAGCAAAGAATTGTTCCAGTAGGAAGGTTAGATATGTATACTTCTGGAGCATTAATTTTAACGAACGACGGTAACTTTGTTTACCAAGTAACTCATCCTAAACATGAAATAGAAAAAACCTATACCGTTACTTTAAAAGGAATTGTTTCTAAGCAAGCAGTAGAACAGTTAAAACAAGGTGTGAAAATTGAAGATTATACAACTAGTCATGCTAAAGTTAAAATATTAAAAATAGAGGAAGAAAAAAATCAGTCAAGATTAGAAATTACCATTCATGAGGGGAAAAATAGGCAGGTTCGTAAAATGTGCGAAGTGGTAGGGTATAAGGTATTAGCTTTGCATAGAAGTAAGATTGCTAAAATTGGTGTAAAAGATTTGCCATTGGGAAAATGGCGATATTTAGATGAAAAAGAAGTTAAACAAATTCTTTTATAAAGAAAAAGTATTGAAAATTAAGAATAAAAAATATATAATAAAGCAAACGAAGGACAAAAAAGGAGAAAAAGGAAACGAATGAATCTATTAAAATATAGGCCAGAAGGCTGGAATCATGAAATTACACCAGTCGATCAAGCTAAAATAAATACTTATATAGAAGAAGGTGAAATCCTACAAGGATTAGTCAAAAAATGTGATGATAATTACAACTTACACATTCAATTTGAAAATGGGTTAACAGGAATTATGCCAAGACAAGAAATAGAAACAATCAATATAGAAGAAAATGGCTTACCTAGAACCAATTTATGTACAGGTAAAGTTCACAAATTTGTACAATTTAAGATAAAAGAAGCAAAAGATGAAAACAATCTTATTTTATCGAGAAAAGAAGTACAAAAAGAAACACTAAATTGGATAAAAAATGACTTACAAGAAGGAGATAAAGTAACTGGAATTGTCAAAAACATAAAATCATATGGAGCCTTTATAGAAATTGCAGGAGGAGTGGTAGGATTAGCACATATTGAAGATTTATCCATTGCTAGAATTAAAACACCATTTGAAAGATTAAAAATTGGACAAAAAGTAGAAGTTGTGATAAAATCAATCAACAGAGAAACAGGAAAAGTTATATTATCCTATAAAGAAACATTAGGTAGTTGGGAAGAAAATGCTAAAATGTTTGTTCAAGGAATGAAAACAAAAGGAATTGTACGTGAAACTGAAAGAAATAAAAATGGCATTTTTATTGAACTAACTCCTAATTTAGTAGGTATGGCAGAATATGAAGAAGGCTTAGAATATGGACAAGAAATAGATGTCTATATAAAAAAAATAGATAACCAAAGAAAAAAAGTAAAATTATTAATTGTGTAAAACAAAATTAGAAAAAGCAAAAAAATAAAATCATTTTTTGCATACTATTACTGTAAAAATAAATGAACAGTAATAGCAAAGGAGGGATTAAAATGGTTGAAGATAACCAAATTAAAGCACAAGTATCACCATTTGCTATCAGAGAAGGTGAGATTAAAACGTTTGATGGAAAAGATGGATATGTATCCATGAATCAAATTGTACACAAAATTGATATTGGTCATATCAATGAGATTCATTTTGCCATATTAGACTTAGTAAATGAATTTGAATTTATAACATCAAGACAATTGTATCAAATGCTAGAAATTAAAGGGATTGACCCAAAATCTCAAGATAAATTAAACAATAAATTAGATCAACTAGTAAAATCCAAAATTTTAACAAGATATTATTTCACATCTGATGAAGGAAAGGGAATTTACCGAATTTATTGTTTGGAGAAAATGGGAAAATATCTATTAAATTCAAAAGAAATTGACTGTAAATGGCAACCATCTGATAATACAAAACCAGTGCCAATGATTAAAAAAAGATTAGCAGGTAACCAAACATTAATAGCCTATTTAAGAAAAGTAAAGGCATTTGATAGTTATGTTGTAAAACCAGCCATTACAGCAAAAGTAGCGGGAAAATTATTTAAAGCAACAGGAGGAAGTGTCAAATTAACCAAAAACCAAAAATCTATTCAATTTGTTTTTGAAGTGATAAGAAGAGAAGATGACTGGAAAAAGAAAGCAGTAGAAAGAATGAGATTGTACAAAGAGTTTTATGAAAATTTTGTACCTCGGAGATTCAGGATTTAGTGGTATTCCACAATTAATTTTAATTTGTGAAGATGAAAAGCATATGGCTGAAACATTCAAAGAAATAGTAACGAATCAATTAGAAATACCACAAATAAAACTATATTTTACAACAGATTTAAGACAAAACAAGGAAACTTTAGAAGATACATTAGTAGAATTTGTATTAGTAGAAGGTAAATATAAAATGCAAAATATTGAATTAAAATTATTAGGAATGTAACCAATTTAAAAATTGCAAGGAGAGTATAGAAAAAGCTGTGTAAAAAATCCTTCCGTGATAAAATAAAAAATATTAAGGGGGGATTTTTTATTTTATCACGGAAGGATTTTTTTATACAACTTTTATGATAAGCTCATTATAGTTTTAATTCCATAACAACATGAATTACACCTTCTTCTATAAAGTTTTTTGCTATTAAATTCATAACCTTCTTCTAAACATTTATTATTTATATATCTCGGTATTTTTTGAAATCTCATCTTCTACTTCTTGAACTGCTATTAATGTTTCTTCTAATAGTGTATCTAATTCCCAACCTAGCTGTTTTGCTCCAAAAGAAATTATATCTCTTGAACAGCCTGCTGCAAATTTTTTGTCTTTATATTTCTTCTTTAAACTTTTTAGTTCCATATCTTTTGTACTTTGTGAAGGTCTCATCTTTGTAGCTGCCCATATCAAACCTGTTAGTTCGTCTGTCGCGAATAATATCTTTTCCATTTGAGTATTTGGTTTAACTTCAGAACAAATTCCATATCCATGACTACAAACTGCATGTATAAGTTCATCACTACAATTTATTTCTTTCAATAATTCTAGTGCTTTTTTACAATGTTCATCTGGATACATTTCATAATCTATATCGTGTAATAATCCTACTATACCCCAAAAATCTTCATCTTCTTCATATTTTTTTGCAAAATATCTCATTACTTGTTCAACTGTGAAAGCATGTCTAATGTGAAATTCCTCTTTATTATATTTTTTGAGCAATTTAATTGCATTTTCTCTATTCATTCTTATTTCCTCCTACAAATAGTATTTATTTTTATAAATACTATCATAAATTTGTGCTTTTATCAATAAATAAAGAAATTTTTACCTAAGATTTCTTTTGCTTTTTTTAAATCATCTGAATTAGCATCACGTACATTTTCTAAAGCATAGTTGAAACCAAGTTTTTTCCACTTAAATTTTCCCATATCGTGATAAGGTAATAATTCAACTTTTTGAACTGTTTTTAAACTGTTAATGAAATTTTTTAGTTTAATTAAATCTTGTTTATCATCTGTATAGCCAGGAATTAAAACTTGTCTAATCCAAATGGGGATATGATTATCACTTAGGTATCCGAGCAAATGCTAATTCTAATTGATTCGAAAAGCCAACTAACTCTTTGCATTTTTCCTCATCAATATGTTTGATATCTAGTAAAACTAAATCTGTTAGAGATAATAATTTCTTGATATCTTCTGTTAAACGAACCATTCCGAGAAGTATCAATACAAGTATGAATGTTCTGTTCTTTTAGTTTGGTAAAAAGTTCAATTAAAAATTTAGCTTGCAAAAGTGGTTCTCCACCAGTTACAGTAACTCCACCATTTGGACAAATATAATTTTTGTAACGAATAATTTTATCAAAAATATCATCCAAAGATTTATAATCACCACCATTCATGTTCCAAGTATCACGATTATGACAATATTTACACTGTAAATGGCAACCTTGTAAAAAAAGTACAAATCGAATACCTGGTCCATCTACTGTTCCAAAAGATTCGATGGAATGAACTTTAGCATAATATCTTAAATCTTTATCATTCATTTAAAAAGCTCCTTTATATCTTGATTTTCTGTTATAAATGTATTTATAATAGAAATTTTAAGAAGTTTTTCTGTCATAAAACAACCAGAAAAATTTGTGCCAAAAAGGATCGTCCCTTTTGGCACAAAAATTAGATTTTTTCGTGAATGGTTCGATTGATTACATCTAATTGTTGTTCTTTGGTTAATTTTGTAAAGTTTACAGCATAGCCTGAAACTCGAATGGTTAATTGAGGATATTTTTCAGGGTGTTCCATGGCGTCTTCTAGTAAACTTCTATCAAATACATTGACATTTATATGATGACCTGTTTGTGCAAAATATCCATCTAACATATTGACTAGATTGTTAATTCTTTCATCTTCTGATTTTCCAAGTGTTCCAGGTGTGATAGAAAAAGTATAAGAAATACCGTCTTCAGAAGAATCAAATGGTAGTTTTGCGATAGAATTCATAACAGATAGGGCACCATTTACATCTCTTCCATGTAATGGATTAGCACCAGGTCCAAATGGTTCTCCAGCTCTTCTTCCGTCTGGTGTATTTCCAGTTGCTTTTCCATAAACTACGTTTGAAGTGATTGTTAAAATAGATAGGGTATGTTTAGCATTTCGATAGGTTTGATGTTTTCTTAATTTATTCATAAAGGTTTTAACAATATCAACTGCAATTTGATCAACTCGATCATCATCATTTCCGTATTTTGGGAATTCGCCTTCTACAATGTAATCAGTTGCTAATCCTGTTTGGTCACGTACGACTTTTACTTTAGCATATTTGATTGCTGATAGAGAGTCCGCAACAACAGATAATCCAGCAATTCCACAAGCCATGGTACGAAGAATTTCACGATCATGTAATGCCATTTCAATTGCTTCGTAAGAATATTTGTCGTGCATGTAGTGAATCATATTTAAAGCTTTGATATAAATTTTAGCTACATAGTCCATCATTTGATCAAATTTTTGCATAACTTCATCATAGTCTAAGTATTCAGAGGTAATTGGTTCAAATTTTGGTGCAATTTGTTTTCCTGTCATGCCATCTCTTCCACCATTTATGGCATATAATAGGGTTTTTGCCAGGTTAGCTCTAGCACCAAAGAATTGCATTTGTTTTCCTATTTTCATAGGTGAAACACAACAAGCAATACCATAGTCATCTCCTAAAGTGATTCTCATTAAATCGTCATTTTCGTATTGAATAGAAGATGTATGAATGGATAGTTTTGATGTGTATTTTTTAAATCCTTCTGGCAATTGATTCGACCATAAAACGGTTAAGTTTGGCTCAGGTGCTGGTCCTAAAGTTTCAAGGGTGTGCAGAATTCTAAAAGAGTTTTTGGTAACTAATGTTCTTCCGTCAATTCCCATACCACCAATACTTTCAGTTACCCATACTGGGTCACCACTGAATAATTCGTTGTATTCAGGGGTTCTTAAAAATCGTACTAATCTTAATTTCATGACAAAGTGATCCATAATTTCTTGTGCGTCTGTTTCTGTTAGGGTTCCATTTTTTAAGTCTTTTTCAAAATAGATATCTAAAAATGTTGAGGTTCTTCCAATACTCATAGCAGCTCCATTTTGATCTTTGATTGCTGCTAAATATCCGAAATATAACCATTGTACAGCTTCTTTTGCGTTCGAAGCTGGCATAGATATATCAAATCCATATTCAGAAGCCATTACTTTTAGTTCACCTAAAGCTTTAATTTGTTCACTAATTTCTTCTCTTTGACGAATAATATCTTCAGTCATTTCGTCTACATTTAATACGTCTAGTTCTTGCTTTTTTTCTTCTATTAAAATGTCAACACCATATAAAGCTACTCTTCTATAGTCTCCAATGATTCTTCCACGTCCATAACCATCTGGCAGTCCTGTAATTAGGTGCGAACTTCTTGCTGCTCGAATATCAGGTGTGTAAACACTAAATACACCATCATTATGTGTTTTTCTGTATTTGTGAAAGATTTCGTCTGTTTCTGAATCGATTTGTCTTCCATAAGCTTCACATGATTTTTCTACAATTCTAATACCACCAAATGGCATAATGGCTCTTTTTAGAGGGGCATCTGTTTGTAAGCCGACAATATCTTCTAAGTCTTGATTGATATACCCTGCTTTATGACTAGATATGGTAGAAGGGATTTTGGTATCAATGTCTAATACATTGCCAGGTGCGTCATGTTCTTTTTTATATAAATCTAAAACTTCGTTCCATAGTTTTTTTGTTTTTGGTGTTGCTTCTGCTAAAAAGCTGTTGTTTCCTTCATAGGGTGTATAGTTTTTTTGAATAAAATCTCTGACATTTATTTCGTTTTGCCAATCTCCTTTTTGGAATCCATTCCATTGTTCAAATTTCATATTTTACCTCCTTGTATTTGTATATATTATTAACCTTTTTGACAAATATTATCATAACATATGTGAAAAATATTAGCAATCTTTTTTGAATCAAAATGAAGAATTGTTAGTTAAAAATTTTATCATAAATAGCAAAAAAATAATAAAATCAGAAAAATTATGATGGAAAATATTTCTGATTTTATTATTTTTTTGCTATTTTGTTGTAATAATTAAATTTATTTTTAGGTATCTAAATCTGTTTCAACAATTGCTTTAGCTACATTATAAATTAATTTTTGTTTATCTGGTGAGCAACTTTTCATTAATTCTGAAAATTCTTTATTTAAATAGTTTTTGGAACTGCTAGATGCACCATTTAAAACATATCCTTCTGTAACATCTAGTAAACCACATAATTGATTTAATCTTTTTAAATTTATATGAGAATTTCCTCTTTCTACTCTACTTAAAAAAGCAACGGAAATATCAATTTGTTCTGCTAAATCTTCTTGTGTTAAATTTTTAGCAAGTCTTGCTTGCTTGATTCTTTGACCGATTACTGTATAATCTAGTGCCATGTTTATCACCTTCCTATTCTTTGGTTTTTAATATAGCATTTTATAGTTTAAATTTACAGAAACATACAAGTGTAAACATACATATAAGTTAATAATATTTTATTCTTTTTAAGAATAAAATAAAAATATTGCTCAAATTATTTTTTGGTTACTGTTTTTAAACAACACAATGTTAAGGATGTTTAAAATGATAAAAAAATTATGACATTGTTAAAAAAAGAAAATAGTATATTAGAAAAAGGAAGAAAAGAGGAGGTAAATAAAGGAAATTGAAGAAAAAAGTGTAAAAATCAATAAATTAATGCTTTAAATTTGTAAAAAAATAGGCAAATTGGAACAAAAACGGTATACATAATTTGATTTTGAGCACAATATATAGTATAATTAATTTTGTCATTTATAAAAAGGAGCGTGAATTTTATTTTAAAAAGGAAGTTAAAATATTATACCATACAAATTTTGAAGTATATTGGTATTACAATTTCAACTTGTGGTTTTATCATGAGTATGGTAATTATTAAAAATAAGCCCATGTACAAAGTAAGTATTGCTGGAACGGAACTGGGGTATGTACAAAACAAGCAAGCTTTTGAACAAAAAGTAAAAGAAAGTATTTTACAAGATGAGCAAAAAAACATAGATAATATTGCGATTAAAACAAATCCAGAATATGAGTTAGAATTTGTAGATAGAACAATTGAAACAAAAGAAGAGCCGATTATTGAAACGGTTAAACAAGATGTTGATATTACGTATAAATATTATGAACTTGCTTTGAATAATGAAGCAATTGAGTTAGTAGATACCTTAGAAGAGGCAGAAGACTTAGTTAATAAAGTAAAAGATGAAAATCAAGAAAAAGAATTAGATTTAAGTATTGTAGAAAAATATACGAAAAAATTAGAAGAAGTAACAACCAATGAGCTTGAAGTTGCTAAAAATGATATTCAAGGGAAGGTTACTAAGAAATTAGAAGAAATTCAAAAACAAAAAGAAGAGGAAGAAAGAATCAACAGTATGCCAATTATTAATGGAATTAAATTGGCTTATGTACCAATAACAGGGACAATAACTTCTAGATATGGGGTAAGCAGTAGAATAAGAAGTTCCAATCATACTGGATTAGATATTGCAGCATCGAAAGGAACACCAATTAAAGTAGTAGCTAACGGTACAGTAATTAGTGCAAGCTATCAAGGTTCTTATGGAAATTTAGTAAAAATTGATCATGGAAATGGGTTAGAAACATGGTATGCACATACTAGTAAAATGTATGTTTCGCAAGGGCAAAAAGTAGAAGCAGGAACAGTTATTGCAGCAGTTGGTTCAACAGGAAATTCAACAGGAGCCCATCTTCATTTAGAAATTAGGATTAATGGCGAGCATGTTAATCCACAAAATTATTTATATAAATAATTTGAAATATTGCTAATTTATGTTAGCAATATTTTTTTGTCATTTACAAATTAAACAAAACATATATTTTACAAAGAAAAAAGTATATTTTGTCAGTTATATTAGATTGATAAAATAATAGCAAGAGGTAGTGAAAAATATATGAGAATGGAAAAATTTTATTTAGAAAGTAATCAAAGAGCTCAAATATATATGAGCAAAGAGGAACAAGAAAATCAAAAAGTAATGAAGAAAATGAATCAGTTGAAAAAGCAGTATCCCAATATATGTATTTTTATTAGTGGAAAAAAGGATACTATAAAAACGATTCAAGAAATGCTAAATTATGAAAAAACAAAAAAGACAAGACTATAAAATTTATACAAAAAGAATATAGTAAAAAACATACATAAAAGAAAGGATTAATGAATAATGAAAGTGGTATGTTATTGTAGATTAAGTAAAGATGATAATAAAAGTAGATATAGCAGTATAGATAGTCAAATGGAATTAGCAAAAGAATATGCCGATTTAAAAGGTTGGCAAATAGCAAAATATTACATAGATGACAATGTATCTCGGCTATATTTCAAATGATGAAAGACCTGAATTTAGTAAAATGCTAAATGATATTGAAGATGGAAAAATAGATATTATTTTGGCAAAAGATTTATCAAGAATTGGTCGTAAGGGTAGTAGAACACTTACATTTATAGATGATTTAAAAGAGAAAAATGTAAATTTGATTCTAACAAAAGATACTTTTGGAGAATTTAATTTATTAGAAGGAGATGATGATTTATTAGGTCTTTCAACATGGTTTAATGAAAGATATGTAAAGGAAGTTTCTAAAAAAGTTAAGGTCGGTATGCACAAACAATTAGAAAAAGGAATATTGTTACAAGGTACAAAATTTGGTTATTTAAAAACAGAAAAAAAGGGAGAGTTGGTAGTTGATGAAAGTGTAAGAGATACGATAACAAGCATATTTAATTGGTATGAGCAAGGCTTGGGAATGAGAAAAATATGTCAAAAATTAAATTTGGAATATGATTTTTTAACACCTTCACAAGTTATAGAAAGACAGTTAAGTCAAAAAGGTAAAAGTTATCAAAAACAAGTAAAGAAAATATGGGATATTTATATGGTAAAGAGAATTTTAAAAGATGAAATTTATATAGGAACAGCAATCACTCATAAAACAGAAAGAAAAGATATTCACAAACAAGGCCAAAAGATAGAAAGAGAAAATCAATATATATTTAAAAATCATCATGAAGCAATTATTTCAAAAGAACAATTTGAAAGCGTGCAAGAGATAATGAGAAAAAGAGCAAAAAATTCTAGTATGTATACTAAGAAAAAAAGAGATTATATTTTTGGTGGTTTTTTAAGATGTGGAGAATGTGGTGGAAGTATTACTGGAGTTACAAGAATTCGTAGTAATAAAGAAGGTACTATGCCAAAAAAAATGTACGAATGTGTTAGTTATAGAAAATATGGAAAAACAAGGTGTGTATGTCATAATATAGGAGAAGATATATTATTGGCTAATTTCAAAAATTTTTTAATTCTTTTAAGAGATAAGTATATGACTGAAATTAATCATTTGAAGTTAAAAGACTATTCATTTGGCAAGAAGGAAGATTTTGAAGAAATGACATTAAGTTTAAGAAATTTAGAATTAGAATACAAAGTTCTAGTGTCTCAAAAAATAAAACAGATAGCTTTTGAAACAGAAGATAAAAAAATATTTATAGAAAATACCTATAAAAGTTTAGAAGAGGAAAAATATAAACAAATAGAAATCATGAAAAGAAGATTAGATAAATTGAAAAGTGAAGATACATATCAAAGGCAAGAACGATACAAGAAAGTAATAGATTATTTTAATCAAATTATAGAAAATGATGAATTGGATAAAACAATATTGAATATGTTGATTGATAAAATTTATATTTATCATGATAAATCAGCAAGGTTTGAGTTAAAAATAAATCTAGAAAAATTTATTTGAAACAAAATATAGGGTTATTTAAAAATAAAAAAGTTCAACTGTGTATGCACAGTCACAACATTATGCTGGTGTGGCTTTTGATGTGGGGCAAAGATTAAGTTCTAGTCAAAGAAATAGATTGTGGCAATCAGCTAATAATTCAGGAGTATGGGCTTATGTTGAACCAATTAGACTAACACCAACATGGGTGCATTTTGATAAACGTTTTCGGGAAACCAGCTTGTTCAACAGGAGGATTTCCAACATTAAGAAGAGGAAGTTTAAGTAATTATGTTTTAATTGCGCAAGATGACTTAAATACATTAGGTTTTCGAACAGGAGGATTAGATGGGATTTTTGGATCAGCTACACAAAATGCAGTTATAGCTTATCAAAGATCAAGAGGATTAGCAGCAGATGGAATTGTAGGATGCAATACATGGCGATCTTTACAAGAAAATGTAGTAGGTACAGGACCAACCAATACAACTATAAATTAAATGCCTAAGGTGGAAAAAACCACTCTTAGGCATCCTTTTTTTGCATTTTAATTAATTCATTAGCTAAAACAGATAAAATATTTTTATTATAATCATTTAATTTCATATAATCTTCTAAAAATTTGTCATCAGCAATATTATCTGAAATAGGTGCTTTATTATTAATTAAATCATGAAATAGAAAATCAGAATTTATATTAAGTGCTCTACACACATTAATAATGGTAGTAGCGCTTCCAAAAGCAATACCTCTTTCTAACTGACTAATGTATCTAGGTGACAAAGATAATTTTTCTGCCAATTGCTCTTGTGTGTATTCGGCCTTTGATCTAGCTAGTTTTATTTTCTTTCCAATATTTTTTCTTAAAACGCTTTCTTCATTTTTCATAAGGCTCCTCCTTATATTTTATATAAAAAAGTATAGCAATTAGAATTTGAAAAAAGAACGAACTATTAATAAGAAAAAATCACTTTAATAATATAAATTATTCTAGTTTGTGATGATTTTAAATTTATAGTATTGTCCAAAAGAATAACAAGATAAAAATAAAAAATAAAAAAATTTTGAAAAAAAGCTTGCAAAATAATAAAAGTTATATTAAAATCTAAATGAAGTGGAGAAAAGTGGAGCAAAGTGGTAAGAAGGTGGAAGGGAGTGAAATTTAATTGCTAATTGGTGAATATGAGCATTCCATAGATGCTAAAGGCAGATTAATTATGCCAGCAAAATTAAGAAATGATATGGGAGAAAAATTCATCGTGACAAAAGGATTAGATGGATGTTTATTTGCGTTTTCACAAAATGAGTGGTTAAATTTTGAAACTAAATTAAAGACATTACCTCTTTCTGACAAAAATGCTAGAAACTTTGTAAGATTTTTCTTATCAGGAGCAACAGAATGTGAAATTGACAAACAAGGCAGATTCTTAATTCCTAATAATTTACGAACAGCAGCATCTCTAGAAAAAGAAGCAATTATTATAGGAGTAGGAACAAGACTTGAAATATGGGACAAACAGACATGGCAAAATTGTGATGAAAATATTTCAGCAGATGAAATAGCTGAAAATATGACAATGCTTGGTATATAACTTGAAAAAGTTTATATAAAGACCAAAGAAGAAGATACAAAAGAAATCATACCAAAGAAAAAGTTCTAATTACAAAAGATAAAGTTACAAAAGATAAAATTACCAAAGATAACCATATCAAACAAAGGTGTACAAAAGATAGAAATACAAAAGATGAACATACAAAAGATAAAAGTCCAAAGAAAAAACAAGAGAGAATCAAACAAAAGATTTTAAATGCAAAAGAAAATTTAACCGAAGAAAATGGAGAAACCAAAAGATAAAACATAGAAAAAAGTCAGCTGGTAATTTTTTGCAAATTACCAGCTATTTTTTAAATAGAGGTGTAAATTTTGGAATTTAAACATAAACCAGTCATGTTAACAGAATGTATACAAGGGTTAAAAATAAACCCAAAAGGAATCTATATAGATGGAACTCTTCGGTGGAGCTGGACATAGTAAGGAAATTCTAAAAAAATTATCAAAGCAAGGTTGTTTAATAGGAATTGATAGAGATGAAGAAGCAATTTGTGCAGCAAAAGATAATTTAAAAGAGTTTTCAAATATAAAATATGTTCATGACAATCATGACAATGTAAAAGAAATATTGGAAAAATTGAAAATTAATCAAGTAGATGGCATTCTTTTAGACTTAGGTGTTTCATCCTATCAATTAGATGAAAGAAATAGAGGTTTTAGTTATTTAGGAGAAAATGTTTTAGACATGAGAATGGATAAAACACAAGTATTAACTGCTAAAATGGTGGTTAATCAGTATTCAGAACAAGAATTAGCCAATATTATTTATGAATATGGAGAAGAAAAATTTTCTAGACAAATTGCTAAGAATATTTGCAAACAAAGAGAAGAACAAGAAATTCAGACAACCAAACAATTAACGCAAATTATTGAAAGATCTATACCAAAATCGAAACAAAAAGAAGGACATCCTGCTAAAAGAACTTTTCAAGCCATTCGAATAGAAGTAAATAATGAAATAAAGCCATTATATAACACAATTAAACAATGTATAGAATCTTTAAAAAAAGACGGAAGATTATGTGTTATAACTTTTCATTCATTAGAAGATAAAGCAGTAAAAAAAGCATTTATAGAAGCAAAAGGAAAATGTATTTGTCCAAGTGATTTACCATATTGTGTATGTGGAGCAAAATCGCAAGGAGAAATCATAACGAAAAAACCAATTATTCCAACTAAAAAAGAGCAAGAAGAAAATACAAGAAGTAAAAGTGCTAAATTAAGGATTTTTGAAAGAAAATAGAAACAAATAAGATAAAGAAAATGAAAAAGCAAATTAGCAAATTTTGCTTTTAATTACTAAAAATTTATGATAAAAAACATGATTTAAAAGGAGGTGAATAACTTATGGCAAAAAATAGATATCAATATGAAACCAGTCCACGAAAATTAGAACCCAATATACCAAGAAGACAACCACAAAAGAAAAGGCTAAAGGTAATAGAAGATTTACCAAAGCAAGATATTAAAATATCAAAAAAACAAAAAAGAAAACAAGCCAAATTAACATTAGTAGTTATTGGTATATTTATCATACTATTAACCATAAGTTATAGAAACTCACAAATTAATGAAAAATTTAATCATGTACAGAAATTAAAAAGAGAGTTATCATCTCTTCAAAAAGAAAATGAACAATTAAAAGTTAGTATAGAAAATAGTGTAAATTTAAATACAGTTGAAAAATTAGCAAAAGAGAAATTGGGAATGCAAAAATTGACGAATCGACAAACAGTATACATTACATTACCAAAAAAAGATTACGTGGAATCAGCAACAGAAGAGTCAATTGTTAAAGAGGAGAAAAATTGGTTCCAACAAATGATAGATAAAATTTTTAATAAATAAAAGTTGTAAAAAGACTGTCTGCTTTGAAATTATGTCAAAGAAGGCAGTTTTTCTGTTTGGAATTATTTTTTTTAGTTGATAGGCTTATTTGAATAAAATTTTGATAATTTTGAATAAAGAAAAAGGATTCTAATAAAATGAATTAGGAGGTTTGAAAAATGACTAAAAAGGAGTGTAACATGATATGATTTCAATGAAATTATCAAGTAAAAAGAAAATGAGAAATACATTATTTATTACTTTTTTAATTATGATTTGTTTAATAGGAAGAATTGGGTACATTCAATTTGTACAAGGAGGAGAACTCTCTAGCATGGCTTATCAGCAACAAACATTAGATAGAAGTATTAATCCCAAAAGAGGCAAAATTTTAGATCGTACAGGGCAAAATGTGTTAGCAGTTAGTAGTACAGTAGAAACTGTTACAGTCAACCCTGGCAACATTGCTAAAGAAAATAAAGAAAAAGTGGCTAGAATTTTGTCAGATATTTTTGGTTTAGATTATGAAAAGATTTTGAAAAAGGTAACAAAAAGAAGTTCAATAGAAACCATTGCAAAAAAGGTAGAAAAAGAAAAAACAGATAGGTTAAGGGTATGGATGGAGCAAAATGGAATAACTGCTGGAATTAATATAGATGAAGACACAAAAAGATATTATCCATATAGTACAGTGGCTTCCCAAGTAATAGGTTTTTGTGGAAGTGATAATCAAGGTTTAGATGGTATTGAGGCTAAATATGACAAAGAATTAAAAGGAAAACAAGGTGCCATCCAGCGACACACAGATGCTAAAGGTGGAGAGATAGGCAAAGAAGGAGAAAATTATGTGTCAGCTATTGATGGAAATGATTTAGTGCTTACCATTGACTTAAGTATACAAGCTATTGCCGAAAAGTATCTAGAAGAGGTATGTATTGATAATATATGTACTGATGGTGGAAATGTTGTGATCATGAATCCGCAAAATGGGGATATTTTGGCTATGGCAACTTATCCAAATTATAATTTAAATCAACCCTATGAGGCATATACAAATGAATTAAAAGAAAATTGGGATAATATGGAGCAAGCAGAAAAAACAAAGAATTTACAAGCAGTATGGAGAAATAAGGCAATTGCGGATACTTATGAGCCAGGTTCTGTTTTTAAATTAATTACAGCTTCAGCAGCAATTGAAGAAGGTTTGGTAACAGATATTGATCAAGAAGGACAGTTTTCATGTATGGGCTCAATTGAAGTAGCAGGGGTTAGAATTAAATGTTGGAGACATTATAGACCACATGGATCAGAAAGCTTACGTTTGGGATTAATGAATTCGTGTAATCCTGTGTTTATTGGTCTTGGACAAAAATTAGGTGTGTCAAAATATTATAGTTATTTAAATAAGTTTCGATTACTAAATAAGACTGGCATTGATATACCAGGTGAAGCAAATAGCATTTTTTTAGCAGAAAATAAAGCAGGTCCAGTAGAATTAGCCACAATTAGCTTTGGACAGAGATTCGAAATAACACCAATTCAATTAGTAACTGCTATTTCAGCAATTGCTAATGGAGGAACTAGTATACAACCAAGAGTTGTAAAACAAATGATAGATAGTCAAACAGGAGAAGTTCGAGATATACCAATTAAAACAAATGGGGAGGTTATTTCAAAAGAAACATCTCAAAAAGTTCTAAGTATGATGGAATCTGTTGTATCAGAAGGAACAGGAAAAAATGCAAAAGTGGCAGGTTATCGTATAGGTGGAAAAACAGGAACTTCTGAAGATGGAGTAAATACGAATAAATATGTTACATCCTTTTGTGGAGTAGCACCAATTGATAATCCTCAAGTTGTTGTGTTAGTAACTTTATATAATCCAACTGGTGAAGGGGGGCACCAAGGGGGTGCGTGGGTAATTTTAACAACACACACTAAAACTATTAAAAAATCAAGGTTTATATAAACTATCAAATTGAAGAATAGAGCGACTTTGTTGCTCTTAAAAAATATAAAGGAGCAGACAAGCTATGGATAATAAAAATATAATACAAACTAATTTTATAATAGCTAATAGAAATATAATAAAGTTATTTGGAATAAATACAGCAGTTATGTTAGGAGAACTATATGGTAGGTATAATTATTTTAGGAAAAGAAAGCAATTAAAAAGTGGATTCTTTTTTGCAACAAAAGAAAGTATAGAAAAGAGTACAAAATTAACACCATATAAACAAAGAAAATCTACTAATGTATTAGAAAGTTCAGGCATTATAGAAGCAAAACATTTAGATATTCCATCAAAGACGTATTATAAAATAAATGAAGAAAAGTTGCTGAAAGTACTGAAAAATTCAGTAGTCGAAAATATCGACGACAAGAGATTGAAAATTTGAACAACTAGATGTCGAAAATATTAGCTACAGTATGTTAAAAAATTTAACAAAAAAAATAATAAGTAATAACGATTTTACCTATACCCCAAATTGATTAATAGGTATTGTTAGTAGTAAAAAGATTTTGCAAAATAAAAATTACCACACTGCAACGGTTTCGCTTACTTTTGAACAAGTTTACTTGTGAAAATGTAAGCGAAACCGTTGCAGTGTGGCAATATTATTTTTT
>JAAWGB010000032.1 GCA_022795075.1 Clostridia bacterium
GATTTTACAGAATTAGATAAGATAATTCCTCATCCTGTGTATGCTTGGATGGGATGGATTTCAGTATTAAATCCATCAAATAAAACTTTTGCAGAGTTAAAACCATTTATTCAAGAATCTTATGAATATGCAGTAGAAAAATTTAAGAAAAGAAAAGTGTGAATTTAGGAGTAAATAAATGATTAAATCAAATATCAAAAAAGAATTTAACTGTAATATAGAAAAACTATGGAATATTATAACTGATAATACTAAATATGCTTGGAGAAGCGATTTGTCAAAAATAGAAATAATTGATGATAAACATTTTATAGAATATGCTAAAAATAATTATCCTACTTATTTTACCATCACTTCAAAAGTTAATTTAAAAGAGTATAAATTTGATATAGAGAATACTAATATTAAAGGCAAATGGATAGTATATTTAAAAGATTAGATAATGGTAATATACTATTAGATTTTACAGAAGAAATAGAAACAAATAATTTTATAATGAAATTATTTGCAAAACCATATTTAAAAAGTCAGCAAAAAAGATATATGAAAGATTTAGAAAAAGAATTGAATAAGTAATAGATAAATTACAAGTTATAGAGAGGATTATCATAAATATTATATAAAAAATGAAATATAACAAAAAGAGATATTAAAAACAAGTTAGTATCTCTTTTTTGTGTCTAATTATATTTTAAATCTAAATTTTCATTAAAAATTTTTTTAAAAATGTCCCATTTTTCATTTCTCAATCGCTGTTATAGATAAGAGAGAAAATCTCATATATAAAAACTTCAAAAAAAAATAAAATTTTTTCAAAAAAAGGTCAAGTTTTTGATTTTTCAATCGCTGTTATAAGTAGGAGATTTAAAATCACATATACAAAAAATAAAATTTTTTTGAAAAAAACATAACCTTTTTAACTTTTCAAACGCTGTTATATATGAGAGGGAAAATCTCGAAAAATTAAAGAACATTGAAAATTGAATAGCAATTCATTAGATACAGTCCTTTGATTACTTGAGCTAGTAATAAAATCTATTACTTAAATATTAGCTTGCAACTAATAAGGCGAAGATAAGTGTAAGAGGAAAGAAACTTTTGTATAGTCATAGAACGAGTGTTAAAAGCGTCCCACGCAATGAGTACAAGCCTGTAAACAGGTAGGTGAAAATCCTATGAGATGTAAGCAAAACATCTGTCTAATGAATTATTGGAAAAGGTATAAAGAGAAAATATACCAATAACTACCAAAGAAAATTGAATGGTAGTGTTTTTATCAATCACTTAAAGGAGATGGTAACATTGATTGAGAAAGTTTTAACAAATAACAGTGAAAAAGTAGATAAAAAATTACTCCAATATACACTACAATTAAGAGCATTAAATCATTTAAAAAATAATAATAAAATAGATGAAATAGTATATAAATCAACAAAAGCTAAAATAAATAAAAATTCACACATTTGAAAATAAGAAGATAAAAATATAATGTGTTAGTGGTTAAAAATTGGAAAAGGAGGTATGAATGAATGTAACTTTAATAAAAAAAGTCGATGGACGAATAAATCGTACAACTGGTTTAAAGGTTACAACAGGATTAAGAGTAACAGCATATTGTAGAGTAAGTACAGATGATGAAGACCAAAAAAACAGTTATGAATCGCAAAAAGCATATTACAAAGAAAAAATAACCTCTAATCCAGAATGGAGGTATATAGAAATTTATGCAGAAGCACAGTACCTCTACCTACGAACTTTTTTAAACTTGTAAAACTATTGAAAAATCAACAAAAAGTCAAATAGGGATAATTACAAAAAACACATAATTATTCTTTTTAGGATTCATAAAACGGAAAATTAACTAAAACATTTTAAATTAAGATATTAATACAAAGTAAACTAGAACAAAAACAAAAAATAAAAAGAAGGTAATAATATGAAACAAAATATCGTAATGATTGAACCAGAAATTCCACAGAACACAGGCAATATAGCGAGAACCTGTGCCATAACTGGAGCAAAATTACATTTAGTACATCCATTAGGTTTTAAGATAGATGAAAAATCATTAAAAAGAGCTGGATTAGATTATTGGGATAAAATAGAAATTGAAGAACACAATTCATTGGAGGAATTTTTAAAAAAATATCCACCAGAAAAGAATAATATGTTTTTTGCTACAACAAAAGGAAAGACTAAATATACGGACATAGATTATTCGAAAATGGAAGAAGTTTTTATTTTGTATGGAAAAGAAACAAAAGGATTACCAGAGTGGCTTTTAGAAAAATACTTAAATACAAAAACAATAAGAATACCAATGCTACCAACATTAAGGTCATTAAACTTATCAAATTCAGTTGCTATAATTACTTATGAAATATTGCGACAACATAATTTTGAAGATTTACAAGAAATAAGTTCTTATTTTGACAAATAAAAGATTTTAAATAATAGGATAATTGCTAAAAGTGATTATTCTTTTTTTGTTAGGAGGTGAGAAATATAAAATCAAAAGCAAGAGTGGAATTAATTAAATTAAATGGAGAAACACAAAAAGTAATATTAAATATTATTAAAGATGGGCTAATTTACTTATTAAATAGAATGGATAAAGTAGAAAATCATAATGTAATTAAACATTTAACCTTACTTTATTTTAATATATCTGGAGAAAATGAAAAAGAAATTATTGAGTTTGAAAATTTATCTGTTAGAGAACAAGGTATATTTTATCATATTATGATAGAGGGGATAACAGATGTTATTATAGTAAATCAATATTTAACTATGATATATTTAACAAGAGAAGATAAAGATAAAATAATAGAAGAGATTATAAAGTTTATTTCTAATATTACAGGTTTTAGTGAATTTAAAGTAAATAGAAAAATTAAATTAAATATAAAAAAGGAGCGAAAAAATGCAAGATTATGATTTAAGTGTAATAATATATAATTTAAAAAATGATAAGTCAACAGAGTTACGTTTACCAGTTACAGAACAAGCTTTAAAAGAATATTTGCAGTTAGATGGTTTTTATGATAAAAATTTATATATTTCTTCTTGTGGAAGAGGTGCTGGTCAAGATGTGAGAAAATTAATAGATGCTAAAATTAGCCAAAAAGCAATTGATATAAAATTATTAAATCAAATAGGAGAAATTGTTAAAAAATCTGATGTTGATAGGCTTTGTGCATTAAATGGTTTAATTGAAATTTCAAAAGTAAAAACACCACAGGATATTGTGAAAATAGATAAAACATTAGATAATTATAAAATGATTTTCTATGGTAATGAACAAAGAAAGGAAAGATTAGGATATCATTTGTATAATCATTTTAAAAGTAAAGTACCAGTATATAAAAGAAGTGTAGAATATATAGAGAATATAGTTGATGACTTTCATAAATATAGTAAAGGATCTTTTACTAAATATGGATATCTAGTAAAAAATTATGACAAGATAAAAGCTAGATGTACTGATAAAGGTTTGAAATTCATTGAGGAAAAACAAATGTATGAAGAATAAAATGTTTATTATTAATAGGGGAGGAAAAATGAAAGATAAAGTTTATTATTTAACAAGCGAAAGTGTTACACAAGGGCATCCAGATAAAATTTGCGATTTTATAGCAGATAGTATCTTGGATGCTTTTTTGAAAGAAGATAAATATTCAAGAGTTGCTATTGAAGTAATGGCATCTAATAATAAAATATATATAACAGGGCAAATTACAAGTAATGCAAAAAATATTAATATAGAAAAATTAGTTAGAAATAAAATAAAAGAAATAGGCTATGATGATATTAATATAGGATTAGATTACAATACTTGTGAAATTATAATTGATATAATAAAGCAAAGTAAAGATATTGGAGCAAAAGTTGATAATGGAGGTGCTGGTGATCAAGGCGTAATGTTTGGATATGCTTGTAATGAAACAGAACAGTATATGCCTTATGGAATAATGTTATCACACAAATTAGTTGAAAGATTAGATGTATTAAGAAAAAAAGAGTTTTTACCATATTTGAGACCAGATGGAAAATCACAAGTAACAATGAAATATAAAAATAACAAAGTGGATAAAATTGATACAATTATTATATCGGCACAACATAATTCAAAAGTTGATTTGTCCGAATTAAGGGCAGATATTTTAAAATATGTAATATTGCCAAGTATTGACATGAATTTATTTAATGAAAATACAAAAGTAATTATAAATACTGTGGGGAAATTTGAAATAGGGGGAACAATAGGAGATACAGGATTAACAGGAAGAAAAATAATTGTTGATTCATACGGTGGATATGCTAGACATGGAGGGGGTGCTTTTTCTGGAAAAGATGCAACGAAAGTTGATAGGTCAGCATCTTATATGTTAAGATATATTGCAAAAAACATTGTAGCAAATGGTCTAGCAGATAAATGCGAATTACAAGTATCTTATGAAATAGGAATTGAAGAGCCTATTTCTTTTTTTATAGAAACATTTGGAACAGAAAAAATACCAAAATATAAAATATATGAAATAGTAAAAAACAAATTTGATTTAAGACCAAATGAAATAATTAAAAGTTTAGATTTAAGAAAGCCTATTTTTTCAAATACGAGTAATTATGGGCATTTTGGAAGAGAGGGATTTAACTGGGAACAAATAATTCAAATATAAAAAGAAAGTCTAAATATAGTAAAAATGAAATAATCAAATTACTAAAGATAGGTAGAAAAAAAGACATACTTATATCAATAAAAAATAAAAGCAATAATGATTATGGAGTGGCACATTTAACACCATTAGGAACGGTAGCAATTTATGAAGGTGATGTTAGTGGCAAAGATGACAAAATATGTTCGATTAACTATTTTGTAAAAAATTATAGTATAGAGAATGATAGCATTAATTTTAAAGAATTATTAGATAGTGAAGAAATTGAATAATTGAAAGGAAATGGTGATAAAAATGTTTTTATTGGGATTTTTTATAGGAAGCATGGTAGGAGGAACAATTGCAATAATATTGCATTGTTGTTTAATTATAGGAAAAGAAAGATAAGGAGGTAATTATTAATATATGGCTGGTAGAGAGGACTATTACGAAAGATTAGAATATAAAAAAGAATTATATAATAAGAGAATGGAACAATCAGAAGAAAGGTCAAAAGAATATAGCAAAGCAAGAACCAAAATAACAGATAATATTCCAATGGGACAACCTATTTTAGTAGATCATTATAGTGGAAGAAAGCATCAAAACGATTTAAAAAGAGCCAATAATTATATAAAAAAATCTATTGAAGAAGATAAAAAAACAGAATATTATCAAGATAAAATTGACAATATTGAAAAAGCAGAAAATGGAGATATTATTTATGATGATGACCCATTAGTTTTAGAAAAATTAAATGCAAAATTAAATAAATTAGAAGAAGAAAGAAAGGAAATAAAAGCAAGACCCCATGCACCTTATGAATTAGTAAATATAGGAACAACCATAAGAGGAATTAAAGAAAGAATAGAAAATATTAAATTTTTAGAACAATATAGCGAAGAAGTAAAAGATTACAAAAGATTCACAACAGTAGTAAATAAAGATAAAAATAGAGTTCAAGTAAAATTTAAAGACAGAGTAGCAAAAGACATTTATAAATATATGAGAAGTCAAGGTTTTGTATATTCAAGAATGGAATGTGCTTTTCAAAGAAAATTCAACAAACAAGGAATTACTAAATTGCATTGGGTTGCAGAAGATTTAAAAGATAGAAAAGTTTTATTGGAAAAAGAAGAGGGAAACGAGATGTAAGATAAAGATTATTTAAAAATATAATCAAGAAGGAGGTTATTATGCTAGAATTCAAATTACTGGTATTTAACAATATTGATGAAGATATAAAAAATGGAATTAATATAATAATTCCAATGACAATTGAAGATTCAACAAATGAATTTTTTAAATTAGATTTAGCGTATGAGATGTTAAATGAAGAAGATACAAGAATAGAAAAAATGGAAGTATTGTATAATGATAAAACAGTAGTAAAAATAGGAAAGGAATTTCAAAATATTATAGAAAAGACAAAAGAGCAAGGAAAATATACATCTTATCATAAAATGGAAAGTTTATATAATGAACTTTATGATAAATCTAAAAAAGAAATTATTAGAATAGGAAAGTTGCTAAAAAAAAATAGATTAAAAGTAAATAATATAGATGATGCAATTAAATATATCAATCAATTTTCGAAAAATCAACAAAAAGAAAATGAGATAGGGCTTTAAAAAATAGGTTAATTTATCAAAAATAGGTAAAATAAGGTGACTCTATTATGACTCTAATAAAATATATATGAACCCGTTAAAAACTTCGTTTTTAAGCCGTTTGAGAACGATACGAGAGTCGTTCTCTTCCTGCAAAAATTGTAAGACAATTTTTGTCTTGTGGAGGTGAGACCATAGAAGTAAAAGAAAAAGAAGAAACAAAGAAGTGTGTTGTCAGAATGAAAGCAAGTAAAAAGGAAATAATAAAAAAATTAGCAGTTAGAAGAAAGATGTCAGAGAGTGCATTAATAAATGAGTTTATTGATAATGGATTAAAAGTGCAGGCATACGATGACAATATCGATAAAATAATTAGTCAAATAATAAAAGCTATTAACGAGCAGTTAGAGGTTTTTTTAAGAAGTGAAAGAAAGTTAATAGTAAAGAATACTAGAGCAAGTGCTATAAATACTTATATTTGTGCTGGATTATATGAAAGATTATTGCCAAATTTTAGACAAAAAGATTTTAAAGAATTACTAGAAACAAGTAAAAAGCAGACAAGTATGTATATAAAAAAAGAAGTTGAAAAAGGAACAAAAGAAAAAGACATAATTGATTATTATAGATGGGGAGATTTATATTGAGTAGAATATTTTTTAAATTAGAAACATTTTCTCCTAATTTAAGAAGTACATATTTTAAACATTCAACATTTGCAAGATATATTGCTACAAGTCAATATGTAATACCAAATCAAAATACTACACATGGACTATTCGGCAAAGTAGATGAAATAGAAAATATAGACAATAACGAGAGCATTATTCCAGTTGAAAAGCATATAAAAAAATTAGCAGAAAATAAAAGAATTATACATAGAGGTCTAATATCAATGAGAGAATGGGATGCTCAAAGATTAGGCTATTTAGAACAAGAAAAATGGAAAGATATTTTTATAAAGAAAATAAATGATTTTGCTAAAATGCTAAACATTCCAGTTAATAGAGTTCAATATGTTGCCAGTGTGCATATTGAAAAAGGGCATCCACATTGTCAGTTTATGGTGTGGGATTCTAAAGAAGAGGTTAGAAAAGCAGAAGTAGATGTAAAATTAAAAAATGATATGAGAAAAAAACTGATAAGTCATATATTTAAAGAGGATTTATTACCATATTATCAAACAAAAGATTTAATAAAAAAAGACATAAAGCAAAGTAAAATAATTCAAAATTTAATTGACTTATCTTATGATGAAAAATTTATACAAACTATAAAAAAATTAGAAGAAGATTTTTATAATGAAAAAATATTATGTAGAAAAGTAAAAAATAAAGATTTACAGGAAATTGTGAAAGAATTGATAATTCTAAAAAGTGAATTACCTAAAAATGGGAGATTAGCTTATCAATATTTAATTCCAGAGTTAAAGGAAAAAGTTGATAAAATATCAAAATTAATTATTGATTCATCACGAGAATGTAAAGAAAAGAAAAAGTTATATATAGATACAGTAAAGGAAATAAAAAAATATCAAATTAGCACTAAATCCAAAATGGAAACAATATTAAAAAGAACAGAAAAAGAGGCAGAACATGATATTTTAAATATTATTGGAAATAGAATATTAGAATTTGAAAAAAACTTATTCAAAGCAGATAATATAAGTCAAATAAACATGGAAAATAAAACAAAACACATAGTAAATGACATTTTCGTAATGTTAAGTCAATTGAGTTCAAGTCAGTATGCAGATTATTATAAAATGTATAATAAGGAAGAATTAAGTCAACAAGCTAAAAAAGAAAAATGGCTTGAAAATAGAGCAAAATCAAATTTTGAATGGGAGAGTGATGATAAATAAATAAAAAAGTTTTATTACCAATAGCTTTAATATTAAGTATTGTATTTAGTTTATATGTTTCAACATTTGCCTTTTATTTTTTAAAAGGAGATCTTGAAATGATATTAAATATAAATATAAGTACGATATTAAATGCTATAATAAGAGAAAAACAAGTCTTAATGTTATTTTTTCTAATAGAAATAATATTAAGTCTTTTATTATGGCTAATTACAAATAAAGGAGGAAATGTTTATAAAAGTCAAACAATAAAATTAACAGATAAAATAAGCATCCCCAATTCAGTAGGACAAGGGCAGTATGGAACATCTTGGTGGATGAGTATTAAAGAATTAAAAAATATATTTAAGCCAAACAAAATAAAAAAAAATTAGAAAATGAAAAGTTAGAAATTAATAATGCTGGAGTTGTTGTAAATTATGAAATAGGAAAAAAAGAAGATTGTATAACTTGCATTGATAAAAATTATCATACAATTTTAGTTGGTGCAAGTGGTAGTGGTAAATCTCGTTCAGTTGTAATTCCAACAATTACAGCATTATCCTTGTCAAAAACAACAAATGAAAATATATTTGTTTCAGACGTTAAAGGCGAATTATACGCCTATACGGCAGAAAATTTAAAAAAGCAAGGATATAATGTTTATGTATTGGATTTTATCAATCCTAAAAAATCAAATAGATTTAATTTTTTAGATCCTATCATTTTAGCAGCAGAAAAGGGAGATATTTCACTTGCAGAGTCATTAACAAGTGATTTAGTAAGTGTTTTAGTTCCAGACAATGATACAAGTGGAAAAGGAGAACCAATATGGCGAAATGGTGAGCAATCTATAATAAAAACAGGTATAATGGCAGTTGTACTTGATAATATAGGTCATAGAGAAAGGCAAACATTAAGCAATGTTTATTATTTTATAAGCGAAATGTTTGCAGAACAAGAGGATGGAGAAACTTTAATAGATTTATATATGGAAGAAAAAGAAGCTAATAATCCAATAAAGAAATTTTATGCAGTGGCAGCAACTGCACCATCGAGAACAAGAGGTAGTTTCATTACATCTGCATTAAGTACATTACAAATATTTATCAATGAATATATAGATAATATAACTTGTAAATCAGATTTTACTTTTGATGAATTTGAACAACATAAAACTGCAATATTTGTATTATTACCAGACGACAAAACGGCAAATAACAAGCTAGTTGCTTTAATGGTGCAACAAATTTATACTGCTATTGTAGAGTTAAGTAGGAAAAATGGGGGAGAATTAAAAAATAGATTTAATTTTATACTAGACGAATTTTCCAATTTTACAAAGATAGATTCGTTTGAAACCATGCTCACAGTTTCGAGAAGTAGAAATATTAGATACCTAATCTGCATCCAAAGTTTTCGGGCAAATAGATAAAATTTACGGAAAAGAAGGAACGCAAAACATTTTAGATAATGGTACTTTATTATATCTTAAAACAAATAATATTGATACTGCAACCAAAATTTCAGATAAGTTACGGAACTTATACAGCACAAGCATATTCGGAAAGTTCAAATACAAATATAAAAAATAATAGTTCAAGTTCGAGTATGAGTTTAATATCAAGAAAACTTTTAACAGGTGATGAAGTATTAAGATTAAGTAACCCATTTGCAATCTTAATGTTAGGTGGTGAGAAACCATACCTTTGCTATTTACCAGATATGAGTAAAACAATATTTAATGAGATAAATGAAATGGGAGACGAAAAACATAATTTAATGTTAAGAATAAAAAGAGAAGAGGCAAGAGAAGAAAGAAAAATATGTCATTCTGTTTTGTGGGACATTTGGAATAAATATATTGAAGAATTAGAAAATGAAGAAGTTGAAGAAGAACAGAAAATTGAAAAACAGGAGGAGTTTTTTGAACATTTTTTCAAAAATAAAAAAGGAGGAAATGATGAAAAAGAATAAATTAATAAAAATATCAAAATTGCTATTACAAATTATTGTGATAGCAATTATTTTAGTTATTGCAAATAATACAGTTTTTGGTGCAAGTTTTAAAGATAGTCAAATAGTAAGGGGAACAGAAAATCTATTAAAAAGTATAGTTGATTGGATTACAGGCATTGGAATAACAGTCTGCATTGGATTTTTTATATATTATGTTATTCTGTTAAATTCAGCAGATGAAGGAGACAGAAGAAGGAATATAAAAAATGTAAAAACGACACTAATAGCAGTTATTTTAATTACAACAGGAGCTGGAATTATAAATTTATTACAAAGCATTTATACAGGAGGTTAGAGAATATTGGCAGATTTATTAGTAGAGTTAATTTCAAATTTTATAAATGGCTCTGGAGCAACATTAAATTCATTATTTAATAGTATGTTAAATGTAGTATTTTACATAGAAAGAGAACTGTCAAGAGTTCAACTATCAAATGGAAATTTCTTAAATTTTAATGCTATATATGAGGTTGTATATAATTATGCAATCTTTATTTTAGCACTTGTATTTGTAAAAAAATTAATAAGTATATATTTTTTAGCACAAGAGGGAGATAAGGAGCATAATCCCATATATTTAGGAATTGGAATGGTAAAAGCAGTTATAGTTATGATATGTGCAAAAGAAGTATATTCATTATTTGTAAATATTACAGGAGAGTTTCTAAATAGCATAATAAACAGTGTTCCAGTAGATTTTACAGATTTAGCAGTATTATTAGGAAATAATATAGAGGGGGGGATATTTACAGCAATAACCTGTTTAGTATTAGTAATTGTATGGCTAATATTAATATGTCAATTTATAACAAAAGGAATTGAAATGTTAATTTTACGAATTGCGATTCCTTTTGCAAGTATAGGATTACTAAATACGGATAAGGGTGTTTTTCCAATGTATATCAAAAAGTTTTTATTAAATAGTTTCACACTTGTTGTTCAATTAGTATTATTACATCTGTCAATTTTAATATTTGCAAATGGACATCTTATTTATGGAGTGGCTTTTGCAATAATGGCAGTTAATACACCTAATTTATTAAATGAATTTATGATTAAACCACAAGGAAATATCATTAATTCGGCTGGAAATATGGCGAGATCAGTTAGAGCATTAAAATTTTGGAAATAAAGAAGAAAGGAAGAAAGGAAAAAAATGAAAAAAGATAAACAAATTCAAATTAATAAAAGATTTAAAAGTATTCCTAATAAGTATTATCATGAAGAGGATATGATTGTAGAAATAGATGAAGGGATTTTTTTTGGAGAAGTTCAAAATGTTATAAAGTTTTTTGAAAAGATTATGAAGATATATGAAGTAGATAAAAATTATGAACAAATTAAGCAATTAGATTATCAAGAGTTATCTGGTGAGGAATATGGTTTCAAAGATAAAATAGAATTGATAGAAGAGTTAAATAACAAAGTAGCAAACAGACAATTAAAGGAAAAGGATGTAGTATGTATAGAAGCAGGTTATATGGGTGATTATACATATTTAAAAAGTAAAAGAGAAACATTAAAAATGCTTAAAAGAATAATGGCAGTAATGGAAACAGAATTATAAAGGGGGAAAATAAAATAGAAACACTAAAATCAATAATAAGTACAATGCAAGGAATTGCAACCATTATGGCTACAACTGCTTTTATAGTTTGTGTTATAAAAATTGTAGTAGAACCAGATAACAAACATAGGCAAATAAAAATAGTTAAAAACATATTAACAGCTTATGTATTGATAATTTTAACATTTTCTATCATAGAAATACCAAAATATTATTATGGGACTAATATTGGAATTACAGATAGTGAGTTTGCAGAGATGACTTTTGCAGATATTAAAGATAAAGATGTTCAAGCTAGAGAAACAATTAATATTAATGGTAAATGGTATGTTGTAACAGATACAAGTGAAAAATTAGGATCACTAACAGGGGATTCAAAATTATCAGTAGTAACAAATTTTGGTATGTACTCAACAGATTGTGTAGTAGAAAATGTTAGTGTATTAAGAAAATTTAACGAATGTCAAGGATTTTTCAAAGGATATTATGCAGAAATTCATTATTTTCGTGATTCTAATGGTTATATTTTTCCAAAAGACACAACTTATGATGAATATATGGCAAAAAAAGATACAAATTTAACATTTCAAGGAGGGAATTGAAATGGAAGATAAAAAAATGTTAAGAATACCAAAAACTATAAAAACAAAAACAGAATTTTTTGTTGGATATGGAGTAGGAGAATTAATTAAAACTTTAATAATAACAGGAATTACAATAGCAGTAGCATATATAGTTTATTTAATAAGACAAGATACGATAGTTCCTGTTTTAATGGTCATAGCATCTGCAACTGTTAGTGTTGTATTATTTACAAAAAATTCAATTAATTTTTCGCTATTTGACTATATAAAAAATATATTGAAATTTCAATTTTCGCAAAAAAAATATAAATATAGAAAAGGAGGAAATGACCTATTTTTAGACTTACAAGAAATGATGAAATAAGTGTAAATGATTTTATAAATATAAAGGATATAAAATCAAAATTCTTATATACAAAAGATAATAAAAAGATATGTTTTATAAAAATAGAACCCAAAAATATGAATTTATTATCAGATGAAGAAAACCAACTATTAATGAAAAAATTAGCAATAGAAATGGCAACAGAAAATATACAGTATAAATTTCTAGTGATTCCAAAGATAATTGATATATCTGATAATATAGAATTTCAAAAAAAACTTTATAATAAATTGGATTCAAAAATAAAAAAAGATATAGTTAAAAAAAGAATAAAAGAATTAAGAGAGTTAATAGGTAATGAACAAATAGTTGAAAATGAATATTATTTAATGTTGTGGGCAGAAGGAACTGATGAAGATAAAATTTTAAAAAGAATTCAAGAGTGGATAAATAGATTTTATATATGTAATTTTAATGCAAATATAATAAATGAAAAAGATATTATAAAATTAATAAAAAGTTTTACAATGCCCGAAATAAAAACAGAAAGTTCTAGTTATAGACAAAGGATATAAACGGAAGATGAAAGGAGAATGAATGCAAAAAAACAAATTATACAATATGAATTGTGAAGAAGGTTTAAAGTTAGTAGAAAATAATACAGTGGATTTAGTAGTAATAGATCCACCGTATCTAATAAATTTAACAAAAGTAAAAAAGCCAACCAAGTTTAATAATTATGCAAACGATATATTAGATATTAAAGATGGTTTTAATAGAGAAATATTAGATTTATTAGTTCAAAAAATGAAAAAAATTAATATATATATTTATTGTTCAAAACTCCAAGTACCAATGTACTTAAATTATTTTAAAGATAAGAATTGTAATTATGAAATACTTGCTTGGCATAAAACAAACCCATCACCATTAGTAAATAATACATATCTACCAGATACGGAGTATGTATTATTTTTTCGCCAAAAAGGAGTTAAAGTCTATGGAAACTATCATACGAAAGCAAAGTATTATTTAAGTGGAACATTACAAAAAGAAAAAAAGATGTATAGGCATCCAACAGTTAAGCCAATTGAATTTATAGAAAGACATATAATAAACTCATCAAATGAAGGTGATTTAGTTTTAGATTGCTTTGCTGGTAGTGGGACAACGCTAGTGGCTTGTATAAAAAACAATCGTAATTTTATAGGATTTGAAAGAGAAGAAAAGTATTGCAAAATTGCAGAAAAAAGAATAAACGAGGCTCTAAAACAAAGGGGGAATTCAAAATAAAAGAAATTGAAAATGTGAATGAACAATTATTAAATTTATTAGTTCCTATTGGTGGAATTGAATTTCAAAAGAATAGGCTATTTATGGGTAGTAATTATTATAAAATTTTTACAATAATAGACTATCCATTAAAAATTCAAATGGGATGGTTAGCTAAAATTTTAAATAATATAGGAATTATAGCATCAATACATATAGAACCAGTTGATAATAGTTTATTATTACAAGCAGTTAATTCAAGAGTTAGACAAGCGAGAGGATTAGCAAAATCAGTAAGAGATGAAGTAGAAAAGCAAAGAAAAGAAAGAGAAGTTGAAGAGGCAAAGAATATGATTACGGAAATAGATCAAAACAATGAAACAATATCATATATGACAATATATTTAATGGTATTTGCAGAAGATTTAAAAGAGTTAGAAGAAAAATGTAAAGCATTGCAGAGAATAACTGCAATGCTTAAATTGAGATTAAGACCGATGACTAATTTTTCAATAAAAGATGGGTTCAAGGCAATAAGCCCATTTGAAACAATTGATGAAGATGTCAATTATAATTTTCGACAAAATATATTTATGAATGATTTTACAGGTTCATATTTATTCAATACAAATGCTTTAATAGATGAAGAAGGCTATTTAATAGGAAAAACAGAAGAAGGTGGTTTGGTAATTCCAAACTTTTGGAAAAGAGAAGAAGATGTAGTAAATGGGAATATTGCCATTTTTGGAGAAAGTGGTGTTGGAAAAAGTACAACAATTAAAAAAATCTATATAAATGAAAGCATTATGAGTAAAATTTTGATAATTGACCCACAACGGAGAATATGTCGATATGTGTAAGCAATTAAATGGAAATGTATTTGATTGCAGTGGCTTAAAAAATAATGAGGGAATTATTAATCCATTACAAGTTAGAGTTAGTGATTCGGAGAATAATATAAATTTTTTAACAAAACATTTACAATTTCTACAGTCATTTTTTAATATTTTATTTCCATCACTAAATGAAATTCAAGTGTCATTACTAGATGAAACATTAGAAGAATTATATAAAAATTTTGAAATAACAGAGAATACTGATATATCTAAATTACAAAACGATGAATTCCCTATTTTACAAGATTTATATAATTTATTAGAAGAAAAAAGCAAAAAGACCAAAAAAGAAGAATACGAAATGTTAATGTCTATATTGAGACCGATTGCAATAGGTCAATTTAAAAGTATATGGAATGGATATACCAATGTTAATGCTAAAAGTAATGTTACAGTATTTGATACATCTAATTTACAAGGTTTCTCTGTTTTATATAAAAGAGCACAATATTTTAATGTCTTATCCTATGCATGGGAAATTATAACAAGAAATGTAAAAGAAAGAGTATTTTTAATAGCAGAAGAATGTCATGTTTTATTAAATAAAGAAGTACCACAAACAGCAGAATTTTTAAGGTATATAGTGGCTACTATAAGAAAATATAATGGAATAGCAGTGGTAGCAACGCAAACAGTACGGTGATTTTATGAATAATGAAATGAGAATGTATGGGCAAAGTATTATGACTAATTGTGGGAATAAGTTTATATTCCGTTCTAATTATAAAGATATAGCAGATTTACAAGAAATATGTGGCTTTTCCGAAAATGAAAAAGAAATACTAAAAAATGCTACTAAAGGAGAATGTTTATTTATTTCTGGAAATAGAAGAATACATACTAAAGTTATTTTATTAGATATGGAAAAAGAAATCATAAAAGATAGTGGTGGTAGATAATGAAAAATAAAATTTATTTAATAGTAGGAATTATAGTATTTATTTTAATTTTAACATCTTCACATATATTACTAAATGTAAAAAGTGGTGGTAGTGAAAAAGAAAAGCAAACCATAGTAAGTGGGGAAAATATAACACATACAGGAAAATTTTTGATACCAATCGAGAATTATATAAAAATGACTTGTAAGTATCGGAACAAGAATACATCCAATTACAAAAAAACAATCCTTTCATACTGGTGTAGATTTAGTAGGAAATAATGGTAGTTATATTGTAAGCATAAGTGATGGAAAAGTTTTTAAAATCAGTAAAACGAATGCATACGGTAATGCTGTGGAGATAGAGCATATAGATGAAAAAGGTAATAAATATTATAGCTTTTATGCTCACATGAGAGATAATTCAATAATGATAAGTGAAAATCAACAAATAAAAGAAGGTCAAAGAATTGGAATACAAGGCAGTACAGGTTGGAGTACAGGAGACCATTTGCATTTTGAAATAAGACAATCAAATCATAAAGATATTGATCCAACACAATATTTATTTGAAAAGTTATAAACTAGGAGGTTAAAAAAAGTGGAAAAGTCAGCAAAAAAAGAACTAATTATATATTCAATGATTCTTGTAATAGTCATATTATTAGTAATTACAAAGAACTTTATTTTTAATAATAAAATTGAAGATAATAACAAAGTAGAAAACATAGATAATCAAACATCTAAAAATTATTTAGCAGTAAATAATGTTATCTATAATACTACATACGAAGAAGAATGGATGGGAGAGGTTTAAAAGTAAGCGAGGTGATAAAATGCTAATATACATTTCTACACTAGAAAAAGCAAATATAATTGAAGATGTATGTCAAACAAATAATATATTAGTATTAAAAGGAATTGTAAAAAAAGATTTTAATTTTGCTTTATATTCAAGTTTGCAAAATGAATTTGAAAATATAGACTACATTGTAATAAATATAGATTCATTAAAAAATAATACTGCTGAGGAAATACTAGATGGAATAAAGAGGTTACAATTATTTTATAGTATGAAAATAATTATTATGTGTAATATGGAAAATGAAATAAATCAAAACATGGTTTCAATATTAATAAATGAATTAAAAATATACAGTATTATAACAAAAACAGAAGATGAAGAAATTAAAAAAGAATTAAATAAATTCATAAATGAAAAGGTAGAATATAAAGATATTAGTTTTTTAAATATACAAGACCAATTGAATATAGGCATATTAGGGACAAAGAGTGGAATTGGAACAACAACTCAAAGCATTGCAATAACAAAATACTTTAACAAAAAAGCAAATTCTTCACAGGCTTGTTATATTGAAAGAATGCAAAGTACAATTATTAATAGTTTTATTAGTAATTATAAATTAAAATTAAAAAATAATGGAATTTCTTTTCAAAATGTAGATATGTATAAAAGTAAGCCTAGAGGTTATAAACAGAATGTGTTTGATTTTGGAAACATAAGTGAATGTGAAAACATAAAAGAGTTTTTGCAATGTGATATTAAAATTATTATAACTGGTAGTAAAATATGGCAAGTTGAATATTTATATAGAGTATTTGAAGTGATAGAACAAAATAATAATGGAAAGATATTTTTTATATTTAATAGTACACCAGAAGAACAAGAAAAAGAAATACAAAAATCAATGGGAAAATATAAAAAGAATACATATTTTGCAAAAGAAATAAAAAGTCCATTTAGTGAAAAAATTGATAACGAAGAAATTTATAGTGAAATGTTTAATATGCTACAAATAAAAGAAAATGAAAAAATAAATAATAAGTCTAAAAAATTTTTAAAATGGAGGAAATGATGGGGATAATAAAAAAATCATTTTACAAAGGTTATTTAAGAAATAAAAGGGAAAGAAAAAAAGATGAGATAATTGAGAAGAAATATAAAGAAGAAAATAAAAATGTAATAGTAATTCGCCAAAAATGGTGGGTTACTATTTTTTATATTTTATCTCAATACATTAGATTTTTACTATATATAGCAGTCATGTTTTTATTAAGTTTAGGTGTTACGATTCTAATAAATGCAGAATTAAGAAATATGTTATTTAGCAATATTATAAAAAATTTTTAATAAAATGCCCATTTGCATTTTTTAGATGCACTCTTATTAGTTAAAGGAGTAATTCCTTAAAATATGAGAAAGGAGGGACAATATTGAAAAGAGTGATACTGACTATATGTACTATAATGACAATATTTTCTATTGCTAATAATGTATATGCTGATTCAAATACAGAAAAAGAAGTAATAACAAAAGAATATACAATAAAGGACTTTGATAAAGAAAAATTTTACAACGATCTTAACAGTGAAATAGAAGAAAACGGAAAATCTTATATTTTAAAAGGAGTTATAGAAACAGAAAATCAAGGAATTACAGAAAAAAATGTTGAAATTGAAAAAAGTATAATAATTAAAAATCCTAATATTAGTAATATTATTAGTCAAATAGACAAGGAAATTGATTATATAGAAGATGGATATAAAGGAAAAGTTATATTAAATGAAAATTCAATTAGAGTAAATAAAAATAATGTTTCAAAAAGAGAATATAAAGTTTATTATGAACAAACTTATAGTAATTTGCCTAATAATGATTTAATAAATATTCCAAAAACATTAAATATAAAAGGTACTACATACTATTTAATTAATCCTATATGGAATATAGCAGAAACTACAGTTATTAATGGAAAAGAAATACCAAGTAAATATAATGCAGTAATGAGATATGAAGGTATAAAAACAGAAAATGTTGTGGTGGATTATATTGCAAATTATAAATATCAAGGTACTTTACAAAAAGAAGAAAGAGAGTCGATAACATATAAAGTGCAATATATTGAAAATGAACAAGAAGAAGTAAAAGAAAATAATGTAATTCCTATTATAGCTACAGGTAGTACAGGAAGTTTCATATTTGTATGTTTTGTAATTTTTAAAATGAATAATATAAAAATTTACAATTATAGAGATGGAAAATTCAAATTAATAAAAAGAGTATATATTAAAAGTACAGATGATGTTATTGATTTAGTTAATGATAAAAGTATTACCAATAAATATAAAATAATATTATCTAACTATTTGTATAAAAAACTGAATAGTAAATATATTCATTTTAAATATTATGATAGAACTTTCAAATATAAAATCAAATCAAAAGAATTTGATATTACAGTATAGGAGGGTTTAATGAGAAAAAAGAAAATGATTATTATTTTTATTATTTTAGTGATTATATGTATAGTTGCTATGACAATTCTATTTGATTTAAAGAATGAAAAACAATTAGTATTACCAGAGGAAATTACAACAGATGAAGAATACACAAATATTAAATATACAGATGAAAGTTTACTAGACAATACTGATGATATAGTAGGATTTTTAAATATTAACAAAATTGATTTAAGGGCAAAAGTAAAAATTGGTAGTGATAAGGAAACTTTAAAAAATTATATAGGTGTTATTGGAACTAATATTTATGATGGGAATGTATGTCTAGCAGCACACAATCGAGGGTATGAACATTCATATTTTGCTAGATTAAATGAATTAGAAGTAAACGATTTAATTGTTTATGAAACGAACTTTTTTAAAAAAGAATATAAAGTAACAGATATTAAAGTTATAAAAGACAATGATTTATCTGTTTTAGAAAGTAGCAAGAATAATAAATTAACATTGATTACTTGCATAAAAAATAAAAAGACGCAACGATTATGTGTTGTAGCTGAAGAAAATTTATAAAGGGAGGAAATAGAAAATGGAAGATGACAAAATAACACTTGCAGTTAGAGTAGATAGAGATTTACATAGAAAAATAAAAATGTTAGCAATGCAAAAAGGACAATATTTAAAAGAATATATGATTGATTTAATGATAAATGAATTAAAAAAAGAAAAACAAATTCGAGTTTATAAACAACCAGAAAGAGATCAAAATTATATTTACGAAAATGGTAAAAGAATAGAATTAATAGAAGACGAAGAGGAACAATATATTCCTAATGATGAAAATATTATTGAACCAGAAAATTTAGAAAATATAGAAGAAGGACAAGCCGAAAATACTGAAATAGAAGAAAATCAAGAAATGCAAAGCGAAAATAACGAAATAGAAGAAAATCAAGAAATACAAAACGAAAGTATTGAAACAGAAGAAAATCAAGAAATGCA
>JAAWGB010000033.1 GCA_022795075.1 Clostridia bacterium
TTGTTGCAATTGCAACAAAAACTTTTATCTTTTGTGATATAATTTCAATATCATTTTTAAGAAATAGAAAAATAGAAAATTCTGTAAAAAGTAGGGATAAGATAGAAATTTTAAACTGTTTTCTTATCCAAAAACGAAAGGGGAAAAAGCAAATGAAGATTATAAAAAGAGATGGAGCAATTGTTGATTACGATTCAGAAAAAATAAGTGTTGCTATACAAAAAGCAAATAAAGAAGTAATGGGAAGAGAAAAAATTTCGAAAGAACAAATTAAAGAAATTATAAAATATATAGAAGAACTTCAAAAACCAAGAATTTTAGTAGAAGATATTCAAGACATTATAGAAGAAAAATTAATGGAAATGGGAAAATATGCGTTAGCCAAAAAATATATTACTTATCGTTACACAAGAGAATTAGTCAGAAAAGCTAATACGACAGACCAATCTATTAAAGAGCTAATTGAAGGAGAAAGTGAATATTGGAATAATGAAAATTCTAATAAAAATGCAAAAGTAGTTACTACCCAAAGGGATTATTTGGCAGGAATTACTAGTACCGATATTACAAGAAGATTTTTACTTTCAGAAGATATTGTAAAAGCACATGATGCAGGTATTATTCATTTCCATGATGCAGATTATTTTGCTCAAAATGCTTTGCACAATTGTGAATTAATTAATTTAGAGGATATGTTACAAAATGGAACCATCATCAATGGTGTTATGATAGAAAAGCCACATCGTTTTATTACAGCAGCAACCATTGCAACGCAAATTATATTAGCAGTAACAAGTTCTAGTTATGGTGGAGCAACTATAACATTAAGTCATTTAGCACCATTTGTTAGAGATAGTTTTAATAAATATAAGAAGAAATATGAAGAAAGAGGTCTAGACCAAGAAACCTGTGAAAAGTTTGCCAAACAAGATACTAGAAAGGAAATTGCAGATGGTGTACAAACTTTTAATTATCAAGTAAATTCCATGACTAATACCAATGGACAAGCACCATTTTTATCTGTTTGTATGTACTTGGGAGAAACTGGAGAATATAAAGAAGAATTGGCCATGATAATAGAGGAATTTTTGAAACAAAGAATATTAGGTTTCAAAAATGAAAAAGGTATTTATGTAACACCAGCTTTTCCAAAACTTCTTTATGTGTTAGAAAAGGATAATATTGAAGAGGAAAGTAAATATTGGTATTTAACACAATTAGCAGCAAAATGTACAGCTAAAAGAATGGTGCCTGATTATATATCTGAAAAGAAAATGTTAGAATTGAAAAAAGATAAATATGGTAATGGAAATTGTTATCCTTGTATGGGTTGTCGTTCTTTCTTAACACCATGGACAACAGAAGGGAACCCTTCTAAAGCGAAAAATTATAAAGAAGGGGAATCTAAATATTATGGAAGATTTAATCAAGGAGTTGTAACCATTAATTTAGTAGATGTTGCTTTATCTTCTGACCAAGATGAAGAACTATTTTGGAAGATTTATGAAGAAAGATTAGAATTATGTCATAAAGCTTTGCAAGCAAGACATCAAAGACTAAGTAAAGCAACTAGTGATATTGCACCAATTTTATGGCAACATGGAGCATTAGCAAGATTGGATAAAGGAGAAAGTATTCATAAATTATTACATGATGGCTATTCAACCATTTCTTTGGGATATGCTGGGTTATATGAATGTGTAAAATATATGACAGGTCATAGCCATACCGATAATGGTAAAGGAAAAGAATTTGGTTTAAAGGTTATGCAAAAATTGAATGACAAATGTAAAGAATGGAAAGAAAAGGAAAATATGGATTATAGTGTTTATGGAACACCAATAGAGTCTACAACTTATAAATTTGCTAAATGTTTAAAAGAAAGATTTGGTGTAATTAAAGGAATTACTGATAAAGATTACATAACGAATTCTTACCATGTACCAGTATTTGAAGAAATTGATGCTTTTTCTAAATTAAAACTAGAAAGTGAATTCCAACAATTAAGTCCAGGTGGAGCAATTTCTTATATTGAAACTCCTAATTTACAAAATAATATTGAATCTGTTTTGCAAGTTATCAAATTTATTTATGATAATATTATGTATGCAGAGTTAAATACGAAATCGGATTATTGCCAAGATTGTGGCTTTGAAGGTGAAATTTTGATTGATGATAATTTAGAATGGTATTGTCCGAATTGTGGAAATCGAAATCATGATACTCTTAATGTGGCAAGAAGAACATGTGGATATATTGGTAGCAATTTTTGGAACAAAGGTAGAACACAAGAAATTAAAGAAAGAGTTCTTCATATAGATAATAAGGATGATGAATAAAAATGAGATATAATAAAATTAGAAAAATGGATATTTCGAATGGACCAGGTGTAAGAGTTTCAATTTTTATGCAAGGTTGTACCTTTCACTGTAAGAAATGCTTTAACCCAGAGACACATGATTTTAATGGTGGCAAGGAATTTTCGGAAGATACCATACAAAGAGTACTAGAATTAGCAGAAAATGAAAATATACAAGGGTTATCTATCTTGGGTGGTGAACCTATGCACCCCAAGAATATAGAAGGAACAACAAAATTAGCAAAAGCTTTTAAAGAAAAGTTTCCGAATAAGACAGTATGGTCATGGACAGGATTTTTGTTTGACAAAGATTTGAAGGGAAAAGAGGCTTTAAAATATGTTGATGTTTTAGTGGATGGACAATATTTGGATGAATTGAGAAATCCCAATCTTAAGTATTGTGGATCTTCTAATCAAAGGGTAATTGATGTACAAAAAAGTTTGAAAGAAGATAAAATTGTTTTGTGGAAATAGATAATGATTGTATGGACTAATAAAAGATAGATAATTTTTTAATTATCTATCTTTTATTAGTTTACCATCCATAAATAACTCTATATTGACAGTTCTTCTTATTTTTCCGAATCTTACAAATAATCCCATTTTGTATTTATAATTTAAATGACTATCGGTTAATGCTTTTAATTTTAAAATATCATTTCTTTTTCCTTGCGTATCACGGTTAGAAGACTTTTTAAATTCCATAGCCAATAAATTATTATGATTACTACCTCTTTCATGTAATATAATATCAGGAAAAATTCTATGATTTTTATTATCATAAAATATTTCTTTATACATTTTTTCATTAAAAATGTTTCTATTATATTCACAATCAACATTACATTTATCAAAAAGAGTATTTTTTTCTAAATGATTAATTAAATATCTTCCAAAATGAAAAACCATACTTTCTTCTGATGAATCAGTTTCCAATAAATAAGCATCATTTTTATATAAATCATCTAATGCTAGATTGACTAGTGTTAGGATTGTTTCTTCTAAATTGGTCATATTTCAATTCTCCTTTAATTTATTTCTTTTATTAAAACATGAAAAAAATAGATTGTCAATTATTTATAAAAATTTATTGACAAAATGTTATATACTGTTATACAACAAGAGGTGAGAAAATGAATTTTATCATAAGTAATAGTAGTGAAATACCGATTTATGAACAAATTAAAAGAGAAATCAAAAAAGCTATCAACAATGATGAACTAAAAGAAAATGCTATGCTGCCTTCTATTCGAAATTTGGCAAAAGATTTACGAATTAGCATATTGACAGTCAAAAAAGCTTATGATGAATTAGAATAAGAAGGCTATTTAAAAACAGTACATGGAAAAGGCAGTTTTGTCATCGCAAGAAATCAAGAATTAGTAAGAGAAGAGCAAATAAAAAAAATCGAAGAACATATAGAAGAAATTGTCAAGATTGCTAAAATAACTCAAATAAGTAAAGAGAAATAATAGAATTAATTAATTATTTGTTTTAATGTAAATAAAGAAAGGAAGAAGAATGGAACATATTAGAAATCAAAAACTTAAGTAAAAAATATGAAGGATTTGAATTAAAAGATATTAATTTACAATTACCCAAAGGAACTATTATGGTCTTAATAGGAGAAAATGGAGCAGGGAAATCAACCACTATAAAAGCGATTTTGAATTTGATTGATAAAGAAAAGGGCGAAATTAAAATATTTGGATTAGATTATCAAAAAGAAGAAAGAAAAATCAAAGAAAATATAGGTGTTGTATTAGATGATAGCTTTTTATCAGAATATATAAATCCAAATGATGTTCATAAGATGATGAAAAATTATATTTTAAGTATCTTGAAGATTTTAAATTACCGAAAAATAAGATGATAAAAGAATTTTCAAGTGGCATGAAAATGAAATTAAAAATTGCAACTGCTATTTCCCATCATCCTAAATTACTAATTTTAGATGAACCAACATCAGGTTTAGACCCAGTTGCTAGAAATGAAATTTTAGATATTTTTCAAGAATTTATCCAAGAAGAAGAGCAATCAATTTTGGTATCTAGTCATATAACTTCTGACTTGGAGCATATTGCAGATTATATTGCTTTTATCCATAAAGGAAATGTTGTGTTTACCAAAACAAGAGATGAATTGTTAGAAAATTATGGGATTGTAAAATGTACAGAAGAACAATTCAAACGAATCGATAAACAAGATTTTATAAAATTTAAAAAGAATAAATATGAATGTGATGTTTTAGTAGAAAATAAGCAAAAATTTAAACAAAGTATGATATAGAAATAATAGATAGAGCTACGATTGAAAATATTATGCTACTTTATAGTAAAGGAAGGAATGGATAAGATGAATATCATAAAAGGTTTAATGATAAAAGATTTATTACAATTAAAAAATTATACAAGGACACTTGTTATATTTATTTGTATTTTTATTGTAACTTCAATTGCACAAGAACCTTCAAGAAATGTTTTAACCATTATGATGACTCTTGGTTTTAGTATGTTTAGTGTAGCAAGTCTTAGTTATGATGAAATGGCAAAAGCAGATAAATATATTTTGACTTTGCCATTAACAAGAAAAGATATTATTGTATCCAAATATATTTTAGTTATACTTTCAACTATAATAGGGGCAATAATTGGAGTAGTTGCAACAATTATAATAACATTCATGGTACAAAAAATTTACCCAATATGATAGAATTAATAGAAATAGCAATGGACTCTATTTTTGCCATGGCAATTTTAGATGGTATTCAAATACCCAGTATTTATAAGTATGGAGCAGAAAAGGGAAGAATGCACATGGTTAGATTTATTCATGGAAGAAGGATTTAATTATTTTGATACAGCACATGGCTATTTAGAAGGAAAAAGTGAAATTGCAATAGGAAAATGTTTGGCTAGCAGATACCCTAGAGAATCATATAGACTAACCAATAAATTAACAGGCAATTTTTTTGAAAAAGAAGAAGATATTCGACCATTTTTTGAAGAACAACTAAAAACAACTAAAGTATCTTATTTTGACTATTATCTAATGCATGCCCAAGATAGAGAAAAATATCAACATTTTCAAAAATGCCATGCCTATGAAATAGCACAACAATTGAAAAAAGAAGGAAAAGTAAAACATGTGGGAATTTCTTTCCATGATTCAGCAGAAGTATTAGAAAAGATTTTAAAAGAACACCCTGAAATCGAAGTAGTACAAATTCAATTTAACTATATGGACTTTAACAATGCAAGTGTACAAGGTAAAAAAGTATATGAAATTTGTAGAAAGTATAAGAAACCAGTTATTGTAATGGAACCATTAAGAGGAGGAGCTTTAGCCAATTTGCCAAAAGATGCAAAAACAATTTTTGATAGCTTAGAAACAAAAGCAAGCTATGCAAGTTATGCCATAAGATATGCAACATCTTTTGAAGGAATGTTCATGGTTTTATCTGGAATGAGTAATTTGGAACAAGTAAAAGACAATATAAGTTTTATGAAAGAATTTAAACCATTACAAAAGAATGAACAAGAAGCTATACAGAAAGTAACCAATATCTTAAAAGAATTAGGAGGAATACCTTGCACAGCTTGTAAATATTGTGTAGAAGGATGCCCTAAAAAAATTTCTATTCCCGATTTATTTGGTTGTTACAATGCCAAAAAGCAATTTAATGATTGGAACAGTGATTTTTATTATAAGATACATACTAAAACAAGTGGAAAAGCATCTGATTGTATAGGCTGTGGTCAATGTGAAAAAAATTGTCCGCAACATATTAAAATTATAGAGCATTTAAAAGAAGTGGCAAAAGTATTTGAAACAAAATAGGAGGTAAACATGCAAATTGCAGAAGTATCCCAAAAATATGGTCTAACAAAAGATACCTTACGTTATTATGAAAAAGAAGGACTAATTGGTCCTATAAAAAAAGGAGAAAATGGTATCCGAAATTACGAGGAAAATGATTTAAAAAGAATTGAATTTGTTAAATGTATGAGAGGTGCAGGAGTAGAAATAACATTTTTAAAAAGATATATGCAGTTATATGATGAAGGCGATAATACGGTTGAAGAAAGAAGAAATATTTTGCTAGAACAAAGAAGAATTTTAAAAGAAAAACTAGATAGTATGCAAGAAGCATACCAAAAACTAAATTATAAAATTGACTTATATGATAAGCAATTATTAGAAAAAGATATTTAAAGGAGGAATTATAATGTTAGAAAAAGTAAAAACATTAGAAAACAAAAATTATTTAGGAGAAATTTTATCCAATAAAAAAGTAAAATATGTGATAGGAACAATTTTACTTTGTGGAATAGGAATAGCCCTTCCTAGAATTTTCCATGTGTTAGCTGGAAGTAGTGCAGGAAGTACCTTTTTACCAATGCATTTGGCAGTTTTAATAGCAGCTTTAGTTTTTGGAACAACAAGTGCTTGTTTGGTGGCAGGAAGTTCTGTTATTTTTAGTTATTTGTTAACTGGAATGCCAACATTAGCAAGAATGCCATATATGTTAATTGAATTATTAATTTATGCTATTTTATTAAGTGTAGCTAACAAAAAAATGAATTCTTACCTTTCTTTAATAGCAACTATTATTTTGGGAAGAATTCTTTATGCTGGGGTGCTGGCAATATCCATACATGTATTGGGATTACCAACTTATGGGATTTCTGTTATAGAAAGTATAAAGGCAGGTTTGCCAGGAATTATGATTCAAATTATTTGTGTTCCATTTTTGGCAAAAGTAATTCAGAAGGGAGTAAAGCTAGATAAAAATGATAACAATAGATGATGTTAAAAATAGATTAAGAAAAAAAGAAGCATCTTTGGTGGTAGGCTATCAAAATGATGAGATTAAGGAATATTATCATGAGAGGATAATGGATTTAAAGTCTATTTTGAAGGAAGATGAGAAGGCTTTGCAAAATAGTATAATTGCTGATAAAGTGATTGGAAAAGTAGCTGCCTCTATTATGGCAGTAGCAGGAGTTAAGGAAATTTATGCCAATGTTTTAAGCAAAATGGCAATTCCTGTTTTAGAAAAGGCTAAGATAAAGTATTCTTATGGTCAGATGGTTGATTTTATTAAAAATCAGCCTCAAACAGGTATGTGCCCAATGGAAACAAAGTATGAACTGGAAAGTGATATTAGGAAGATTTATCAAGAAATAATGAGCAAATAGTTATGTATTATTTAAAGCAATTAGAGAAATGACAAAAGATAATCAAATAAAAAATATTAATCTGTCAAGCTATTTGTAATAGAAAATGTAAGAAAGTATTTCAGGCACCTCTCAAAAAAGGATTTTTGAGATTCTCCTAAAATACTTTCTAACATTTTCTAATTACGAAATACTTTCCATTATAATATTTTTTATTTGATTATTTTTTGTCATTTTGTTTAATTTGCATAATAATATAAGTTTGTTTTACATTTTTTAGTTAACAGGGTATTTTTTAGGATAGAAAAGTGATATAATACATAAAGAGGAGAACATTAAATTATGAAAAAGATATATATTGTATTAACTCATACAGGAACAAATTTGTCTAAATTAATTAAAAATTATACAAAAGATGAATTTTCACACGTTTCCATAGCTTTAGATCAAGAATTAAAACAGATGTACAGTTTTGGTAGGCTAAATCCATATAATCCTTTTTGGGCAGGTTTTGTTCACGAGTATATTGATGATGGAACTTTTAAAAGATTTCATTTAACGAAAACAAGGGTTTATTCTTTAGAGGTAACAGATGAACAATATGAAAGTATAAGAAAAAGTATACAAAACATTGAACAAGAAAAACAAAAATATAAATTTAATATTTTAGGTTTATTTGCTGCTGGATTTCGAAAAAAGATTGCTATGAAAAAGGCGTTTTATTGTGCAGAGTTTGTTAAGTATGTAATGGAAAAAGCAGAAATTGAAACAGGATTACCAGAAGTAGCAAAGCCAGAAGATTTTAAAAAAATAAAGAAATTGAAAGAAATATATAGTGGATTTTTGAAAAAATATGATATTAAAAACCTTACACAAATGTAAGGTTTTTTTCTAAAAGTTTATGTTATAATATAGAATAAAGGAGTGTTTAACATGCAAAAAATAATGATTATTGAAGATGATGAAAAGGTAAGAAATGAGTTAGAAATTTTTTTAAAACATAATGGTTATCAGGTTCAATCATTAAAAAAATTTGATAATCTGATACAAGATAGTTTTAATCAAAATCCAGATGTGATATTGTTGGACATTAATTTGCCCAATGCAGATGGAGAATATATTTGCAAAGAAATTAGAAAACAGTCGACTGTACCAATTATAATAGTTACCAGTCGAGAAAGTGAAATAGATGAATTGTTATGTATGAATTATGGAGCAGATTATTATATTACAAAGCCTTTTAATATTCAAATTTTGCTGGCTAAAATAGAAGCTGTTTTAAGAAGAAAAAACATGGAAAATACTGTTTTTCAAGAAAAGATAGAAACCAAGGAATTTACACTAAATATAGATAAAAGTACGATTGAAAAAGAGGATGATGTGATAGAATTAACTAAAAATGAGCTTAGAATTTTAAAATTTTTGGTGCAAAATCGTGGTAAAATTGTATCAAGAGAAGAAATTATGGAATGTTTATGGGATAGTGAAAGTTTTATTGATGATAATACTTTGACAGTCAATATGACAAGACTAAGAAACAAATTAGAAGAATTACATTTAAAAGAATTACTAGAAACGAAAAGAGGTCAAGGTTATATGCTTAAATAGAAAGAGGGATAATATGTCATTTAAGAGATTTTTAAACGATAAATTATTAACAATTAGTTTATTGTTGTTTGGGCTTTTTACCATTGAAATATGCCTACTTATCTGTCCAGTAGGAGTTTTTATTAAAATCTATATTCCAATTATCATATTAGGCTTTTATGGACTAGGAATAGGGATAGAATATTTGACCAAAAAGAGATTTTATAAAAAATGTTAGAAAATGTTAATCAATATAAATATTTGACAGAAGATTATAAAGAGTATATTGAATTGTGGATTCATGAAATTAAATTGCCATTGGCAGCTAGTAAGTTGATTATTGAGAATCATAAAAATTTGGCAACCAAAAGTATTGGTGAAGAGTTAGATAAAGTAGAAAATTACATTGAACAAGCTTTGTTTTATGCTAGAAGCAATACAGTTGAAAAAGATTATTATATTAAGAAAAATGTTTTAAAAGATATGGTAAATGAAGCGGTTAAGAAAAACAAGAGTTTATTCATTCAAGAAAAAATTAGTATGAAAATTCACGATTTAGAAACAATCGTTTATACAGATAGTAAATGGATCGTTTTTATTTTAAGTCAACTACTTCAAAATAGTGTTAAATATAAAAAGCCTGCTCAATATTCGGAAATTGAAATTTTTGCTAAAAAAGGAAAGGAAAATGTTATTTTAGTAGTTAAGGATAATGGAATTGGTATTAAAAAGGGAGAGATTACAAGAGTTTTTGAGAAAGGATTTACAGGGACAAATGGAAGGATGCTAAATAAAAAGTCTACTGGTATTGGTTTATATTTGTGTAAGAAATTGTGTGATAAGTTGGGAATGGCTATTGAACTTAATTCTGTTCAAGGCGAAGGAACAGAGGTTAAATTAGTTTTTCCACAAAGTAGTTATATGATTAATAGGACGATTGATTAGAAAATGCGCTGTCAACAAAACAATTTTTTTTTAATAGTGGTTAAAATCTTACAAAAATGTAAGGTAAATGTAAGGTAAATCGATGTTACAAAAGATAAATGTGTTTTATAATAAAGTTACACATAACTTATTTAGATTAAATTAATCCATATTGCAAGAGGATGGTATTAGTTGCAAAATTTAAATAAGCTGTAATTTTATAAAAGTGAAAGGAGAAGATGATGGGAAAAGTCTTAGAAGTAAAAAACATAGAAAAGTACTATGGAAGCAAAACAAATTTAAGCAAAGCCATCGATAATATTAGTTTTGAAGTAGACAAAGGAGAATTTGTAGGAATTATGGGAGCATCTGGAAGTGGAAAAACGACTTTGCTAAATTGTATTTCAACAATTGATAAAGTAACAGCAGGACATATTGTAATTAATGGGCAAGATATTACTAGATTAAAAGCAAATCATTTAAATCAGTTTAGAAGAGAAGAGCTAGGATTTATTTTTCAAGATTTTAATTTGTTAGATACATTGACTGCCTATGAAAACATAGCCTTGGCACTTACCATTCAAAAAATAAATCCAAAAGAAATTGATAAAAGAGTAACGAACATAGCAGAAAAATTAGGAATTCAAGAAATCTTAAAAAAATATCCCTATCAAGTATCAGGAGGACAAAAACAAAGAATTGCATCAGCAAGAGCAATTATAACCAATCCGAAATTAGTATTAGCAGATGAACCAACTGGAGCATTAGATTCAAAATCAGCTAGGCAATTATTAGAAAATTTTGAAATTTTAAATGAAAAAATGATGGCTACCATTTTAATGGTTACACATGATGCTTTTACCGCTTCTTATGCTAATAGAATTATATTTATAAGAGATGGAAAAATCTTTAATGAACTTGTAAAAGGAAATGATACAAGGAAACAATTCTTTGAAAAAATAATTGAGGTGCAAACACTTCTTGGAGGTGATTTGAACGATGTTATTTAAATTATCTTTTGAAAATATGAAAAAAAGTTTTAAAGATTATGCTATATATTTTCTAACATTAGTGTTAGGAGTAGCCATTTTTTATATGTTTAATTCTTTAGATAGTCAACAAGCGATGCTTACTGTATCAGATTCAACAAGAGAAATGATAAAACTGATGATAGACATGTTAGGTATGATATCAGTATTTGTTGCTATTGTGTTGGGGTTATTAATTGTATATGCGAATAGTTTTTTAATTAATAGAAGAAAAAAAGAATTTGGAATATATATGACTTTGGGAATGGGAAAATGGCAAATTTCAAAGATTATATTACTAGAAACGATATTGGTAGGAATTTTATCTTTGTTAGTTGGAATTGTAATAGGGATATTTGCTTCTCAATTTATGTCGATTTTAGTTTCTAAATTATTTCAAGCAGATATGAGTGAATTTACTTTTGTATTTTCAAAAGATGCTTGTATGAAAACTTGTGTGTATTTTGCTATTATGTATGTAGCAGTAGCCCTATTTAATACGATTACAGTTTCAAGATACAAATTAATTAATTTGTTGACAGCTTTAAGGAAAAATGAAAAGGTAAAAATTAAAAATCCATTTTTATGTGTTGTTGTCTTCATTTTAGCAAGTTTCGTATTGGGGTATGCTTATTGGAAAGTAACTGGTGGCATTCAAACTATGAATACAGCAGATAAAATTTTACATGTTATTATAATGGGAATTGTATCAACTATTTTCATTTTTTGGTCTTTATCTGGATTTATTTTAAATGTGATTAAATCTATGAAAAAGGTTTATTTAAAAGGTACAAATATGTTTGTATTAAGGCAAATTAATAATAAAATTAATACTATGGTAATTAGTATGAGTGTAATTTGCTTAATGTTATTTATGACAATTTCAATTTTATCATCTAGTTTGTCTTTGAGAAATACAATGCAAAAAGATTTAGAGGATATGACACCAGTTGATCTTAATTTGTATAAAACAGCTAATTTACCAGAAAAAATGGTAAACCGATATGGAAAAGAAATTATTTATACCAAGGAGCAAAGAGAAGATTCCAAAATAACCATACAAGAAACTTTAAAGAATTGTGAATTTGATAGCAGTGTATTAAAAGATATCGTAGAAATACCAATTTATACAAGTGAAAATTTAACGTTGGAGACATTTTTTGGAGATTCGGTTGAAGAAGTAAAAGCTAAATTTTCGATGCTTGCATATGATACAGTAGAGCAAATTGTTAAAGTATCAGATTATAATAAAATTGCCTCTCTTTATGGAAATACACAATATGATTTAAAAGATGATGAATATTTGGTAGTTTGTGATTTTAAGAGTATGGAAGAAATAAGAAATCAAATATTAAAAAAAGGAAATCATACTTTATCCATTGCAGGAAAACAATATCAGTCAAAAGAAAAAGAATGTCAAAATGGTTTTATTGTCATGTCAACAAGTCATATTAATACAGGCATTATTTTGGTACCAGATAGTTGTCCATTAAAAGAAGAAGAAAAACAAATGACTTTTTTAGCAGCTAATTATCAAGCAACGACAAATGAACAAAGGGATAATATTCAAGCTATGTTTGCTAGGAAAGATTCTAGTTTTTTACAAAAATTAGCTAGTCAAGGAATTATAATTGAAGATATGACGAAAATTACAATTATTGAGTCAAGTGTAGGAGTGGCAACTATTGTAACTTTTATAGCAATTTATTTAGGCATTATTTTCTTGCTGGCAAGTTCTGCTATTTTAGCTTTAAAGCAATTAACAGAAAGTTCAGATAATCAACAAAGATACAGTATTTTAAGGAAAATTGGTTGTGATGAAAAAATGATAAATAAGGCTTTGTTTAGACAAATTGGTATCTTTTTTGCAATGCCTCTTATCTTGGCTATTATTCATTCTATTTTTGGGATTCAATTTGTATTATCTATGATAACTGGCTTGGCTAGTTGTGAAGATTTATTACCATCTATTGTGGTAACAGTCATTGTGATAGGTGTTATATATGGAGCTTATTTCCTAGCAACTTATATGGGAAGTAAAACAATTATTAAAGAAGATTCTTAAAAGTGATTATTAAGAAAGGTTTAGGATAAAACATAAAAATAAGGATTTTAAGTAGAAGATATTGTTTGCATATAAAAAGAGAAATGTTTATATTAAAACATTTCTCTTTTTAGTGTTAGTTATTACTATATTTTTGTTTGTTTCACATTTTCCATTTAAATACACAAACCTATGTTAGCGTTTAAATAATAATGATCAGTAACATTTTTAGACAAATTTTATATGATATAAAAAAGGGAAGGAGGAATAAGAATGCAAAATAGGCAAGCTATGAAAGCCAAAAAATATTTATGTCGATATGATGAAATTGTAAATGAAATGGCAAAAAAGATGTTAGCCAAAAATGTAACGAATAGTATAACCATTAATTTTATAGAAGATATGATACCTCATCATCAAGTAGCAATTGAAATGTCAGAAAATTTATTACAATTTACAACTTATCAGCCACTACAAGAAATAGCCCAAAATATTATAAAGATGCAAACAACTGGCATTGAACAAATGGAAGAAATAGAAAAAAATACTTATGGTTTTTCAAATATGCCACTAGATGTTAATCATTACATGAAAAAATATTTGGAGATTACTAAAAATATGATTGAAAGGATGAAAAATACCCCTAGATTGATAAATATTAATTTGAATTTTATAAATGAAATGATACCACATCACGAAGGTGCAATTGCAATGTGTGAAAATTTGTTGTTATATCGAATTAATCCAAAATTGAAATTGGTTGCGGAATCTATTATAAAAGAACAAAGTAAAGGTGTGCAAGAATTAAAAGAGATGCAAAAAAAATTTAGATGGTAAGATAAGACTTTATTTTTGTCAAAGTTTATGTTAGAATAAGAAGTATTGAAAGTATTTAAGTAAGATTACCTAGACATCCAAACAATTATTTTCCAAAACAGGAAGACAGTGAATTGAAAGTAATTAAAGTAGAATTTCTTAATTCATTTTATGGAAAATGTTCAAACTTGTTTTGAAAGGGTGCCATAAAATGGATTTAGAAATCCTATGAAAATTACTTGAACGAACTGTCTTCCTTTTTTGGAAAATAATTGTTTGGATGCTAGGTACTAACTAACATACATAAAAAAAGATAGGAGTAAAAATGGAAATAAAAAAATGTAAAATAGTATATAAAGCAACAAAAGAACAATTTTTAAAAGATTTTAGAGAAGAAAAATTGGTACTAAAAATAACACAAGGATATCTAGAAAATGTAGGAAAACCAACTGATACAATTATTGCTTCATGGAATAATTCCCTACCATATCTATATTTGCTATTAGAGGATTCTAATATTCCAAATACTTGTGGAATATCAATCGAACAAGGTCTGCCGAATGTAGATACAAGAAAAAGAATAGATGTTGTTTTAACAGGAAAAGATAAAAATAAGAAAAATAGTATGATAATTTTAGAATTAAAACAATGGTCTAAAGTAGAACAACCAGCAGATAAAGTTGGTTATATTGTAACCAAAGAAGATAATAAAAGACCACATCCATCTTCTCAAGCAGTAGGTTATGCTAATTTTATAAAAAGATATAATCATGCTATTACAAAAGAACAAATACAGGTTTATCCAGTAGCTTATTTGCACAATTATGATAAAAAAGAAAAGGATCCTTTATATGACGAAAAATATAAAATCATGATTGATAAGTGTCCCATATTTGTAAGAGGAGAAATTGGTAAATTAAAAAAATTTATTAGTGATAAAATCTGTTATGGTGATAATTGTAAAATAATTGATAAAATCGCTTACAGTGATGCTTCTATTCCTAGATTATTAGAAATAGGAATGCCCAATATGATGAAAGAGGCAGAAGGTGTTACATTAATTGATGAACAAGATTTGGTGTATGAAAAGGCGATGCAAATGGCCAGACAATCCAAAGAAGACAATAAAAAACGAGTACTAATTGTAAAAGGGGGAGTAGGAACAGGAAAATCTGTTTTAGCCATGAAATTATTAGCTGATCTGTTAAATGATAAAACAATCAATCTAAAAGAAATAGCTTATATTACTCCTATTTTAAATCAAAGAAAGATATATAAATATTTATTAAAAAAAGATAAACAGCATGAAGAGATAGTAGAAAAATTAAAAAGTTCAGAAAGTTTGTTAAATGCAAAAAAGAATACAGAAGATGTAACAATCATAGATGAATCACATCGATTAAAAGAAAAATCAGGACGATATGAAAATAAAGGTGAAAATCAGACCAAAGAAATTATATATGGCAGTAAATTTTCTATATTTTTTATTGATAATTTGCAAAGGATTACTTTGAAAGATAAAGGTAATACAGAAGAAATTATAAAAATAGCAAAAGAACAAAAAGCACAAGTAGAGATTTGCCAATTAAGTTCACAATTTCGTTGTAATGGTTCAAATAGCTATGTTTCATGGATTGAAGATGTCTTGCAAATTAGAAATACTGCCAATCACGATGGTTTTGATTTAAATTTAAATTATGATATAAGAATTGTAGATGATCCAAAAGAATTAAGAAAGTTTATTACTAAGAAAAATAATAGAAAAAGAAACCATAAAATAAGGAATGATTCAAGGATGGTGGCAGGAATTTGTTGGAATTCAACAAAAGATACATGGAATGATCCAAAAAATTATGAAATTCAAATTCCAAAATATAAATTTCAAGCAAGTTGGAACTTAAAAAATGAAAAATGGACAATTGATGAAGATGCTGTAAAAAGAGTAGGGTGTATTTATACTTGCCAAGGATTTGATTTCGATTATGTAGGTGTAATTATTGGAGAAGATTTAATTTATCGTGAAGGTAAGGTACAAGTTGATGATACTAAAAAGGCACCATCTGATAGAGCTTTATGGGGGCTTAAAACGAAAAAGAAAAAAAATAAAGAAGAGGCAATGAGATTAGCAGATGAAATTATTAAAAATACATATAGAATTTTATTGACAAGAGGACAATCAGGCTGTGTGATTTTTTGTGTAGATGATGCTTTAAGAGATTATCTAAAAGAGAAATTAAAGAAAGCTAAAAGTAAATAAAATTGATAAAATGAATAACGATTTAAGGTAACTAAAAATAGACTTTTCTCATACAATAGAACAAATATAAAAGTTGAGAGGAGTTTATTTTTATGGATTATGAATTAATGATGAATGGAAATGTGAAAATTGGACAAAAGGCACCAGATTTTCAAGCAGATACAACTTTTGGAGAAATCTGTTTAGATGATTATAAAGGAAAATGGTTGGTGTTATTTCCTCACCCTGGAGATTTTACTCCCGTCTATTCTTACAATTTGGGGAAGGTTGAAAGATAATTGTCATTTGGCGTTGTTGAGACTACGTTTGAAATCAAATCAACGTGCACGAGCACGCCTCATTGATTTCAAACTAGCTCGCCTAGCCAAATAACAATTATCTTTCAACCTAAAATATTAAAAATGCCTGATATTGCCTATTGTTTTTTGATATCGATAAGTTAATCAAATTTTGCATTTAATTAGCACAAAATCGATTGTGGAGCGATTGATTGGGAAGAAAATAAATATTGAAAGAATTTAAAGGAGTATGGATACCTTATGAAGTATTAATAGATACAAAATTAAATGATAAAGAAAAAATAGTTTATTCCATGATTTTATATTTAAGCAAAGAAAAAGAATGTATAATATCAAATTCATATATAAGCGAATTATTAAATATTACAAAAATACAATCTTCAAGAATTATTAATTCACTTAAGAAAAAAGGATATATAAAAGTAGAAATGACTTATAAAGAAAATTCAAAAGAAATAGCCTTAAGAAAGATTACACCTATATACAAAAATGTTAATACCCATAAACAAATTGATACAAAACCTATTAACACAGATGTTAAAGAAATAATAAATAATAATAAAATGTATAATAAAAATAGTTACAGATATAAAAGTGAAAGAGATTATAGTAATTTTGATTGGTCAAGTTTATATGCGAATAATTTTTAAGAATTACCTTGACATTAATTTCTAGTAGAGTTAACATCACACATCAATAGGAGGTGATGTTAAGTGGAAAAAGAAAAAATCAATATGCTAGAAACAATATTTGAAGCAAGAGAAGAAGATTTGGCTTTTATTACTGATGAAGATAAAAAGTTTATGAGTCAGGATAAAGCAAATAAAGTTAAAAAGTCTGATTCTCTAAAGAAAGAATTAGAAAAATTTCCATATAATCTCAATTGGTTAAAAGATAGTATTGAAAAATTGATAAAAGATTATGTGGAAACGATTGATTTTGAAAGTTATTATTTTCATAAGAAATATTATTTTGCAGGACTAAAAGATGGAATAAAATTAAAAGAAGAATTGAAATAAGAGTGAAAACCAATATAGATTTATTAATTTATATTGGTTTTTTTCTGACAGAAAACGAGACGTCTATTTGACTACTCAAAAAATAAATAGCACCCTGCTAAAAGTTACACTTTTAGGCAGTTTTTGGGTGTGAGGAGGTCGCCCTGATCCTGCAAAATTGCTTTTAGGCAATTTTGATTATTGATGAGGCAGAAAAAATTATAATCAAATAGTAGTTTTATAAAGAGACATATGGTATAATTTAAACGATAACTAGTAAGTAGTAAAGGAGGTAATACTAGTGAAAATAGAAGAAAATGTTGAGTGGGTATATTATATTGGAGATACATCAAAGTTTATTAAAAGTAAAGTTGGAAAATGGATGTATTTTTTCAAAAGTAGTGCTGATATGGAATATATAAAAAAATTATGTTCTGATGCTGTTATGAAAGAAGTAGTAAAAGAAGCAAAGTATACTAGTCCAAATTCACCTAATTTAATCATAAAAGGAACTGGAGTTTGTTGCTTTTATTTGAATTGTGATGATATGGAAGGACATAAAAAAATCTTATCATATTTTATTCAGAATAATATGATTTCAAAAACAAAAGCTGGAAAATTTTGGGATATTTCTTTTAAATTAGATAATCAAACAAGAGCAATGGAATATGGAGAAGATTTTCATTCTAACATTAAACTTTCAAATTTTATTGATTTGTACACAGGAGAATGGCTTATATAAATTACAAGTTATTGTCTAGATAGTTTTATTTAAAAATTGTGGATTTAATAGTTACTTTTTAATAATGGATAAAACAAAAAATACTTTATTTTTAGAATATAAAATATTTTCTCAAATTCATAGATTTTTGAAAGAAAAAATGATATAATAATAACATAAATTTATTATGGAGGTAATCAATATGTCTATAGAAAAACAAAAATTATATAATGAAATTGAAACATTACCAGAAGAACTTACAAACCAAGTTATTAATTTTATTGAATATTTAAAAATATCCTATATAGATGCAGAAGCTCCAGACAGTATAACAATAAAAAGTAAAAAAGACTTAAAAGAAAAGTTACAAAAAGGACTAGATGATATAAAAGAAAATAAAGTCTATTCTTTAGATGAAGTTTTTTCTAAAATAGATAATATGTAAAAGACTGGAGTAAATATTATGAAAAAATATATAGTAGAAATTTCAGAAACTGCCGAACAAGATTTAGAAAATATTATTTCATATCTTCGATATAATCTAGCAGGAGATATTATAGCAGACAAATACAAACTTTTATTTAAACAAAAGTTGAAAGATTTAGAAAACGTAGCAGGAAGTATGCTTATTTTAAATGAAGAATTAACAGGTCATAAAAATATTAGAAAAATCAATGTAAGAAATTATATAATATTTTATATAGTTGATGAAGAAAATTCTAAAGTATTAGTATTAAGAATAGGTCATGCTTTTATGGATTGGGAAAAATATTTAAAAGACGAATAATTGAATAATAAGATTATATAAGTAGCTATATCAATAGTTACTTTTTTTATATGTATAAGTTTATCATTTATTACTAAATTTATAAAAATAATAAAATATTAAACAAAAAAATATAAATTTTTCAAAAAATGCAACATTTAATAGAAAAAAATGTGTTTATATATATGAAAGATTTTATTAAAAATACCCATTTAATGAAATTTTTGTGTTCTTATATTATAGAGGAGGGATGCATTTGAAAAATAATAAGAATTAAAGTGTTAGAATTTTACTAAAATAATTTTTAGACAAAAAGAAATAATTGGTATTTCTTTTTGCATAATATTTAGAGAGAAATATTATGAAGGAGCCGAAATAAAATGCAAATTACTTCTAATAAAATTTCTAATACAAAATATATGCAAATTTATTTAACTAAAGACGAATTAGAAAAACAAGAAACAAAAGAAGTAATTGAAAAATACAAAAAAGAAAAATGTAATGTAGCCATTTTCATAAGTGGAAAAGAGAATTATCCCGAAATTCTTGAAAGAATTATTGTGAAACAGGTGGAATTGAATCGTAATGTATGCTAACATACAGCACATAGGCAATATCAGGTCAAGTGAGGAGGAAAAAATGACAGTTGTAGGATATTGTAGA
>JAAWGB010000034.1 GCA_022795075.1 Clostridia bacterium
GAGCAAATCAAACAACAAAATTATCAAAAAGCTTATGAAATATTATCGGAAACGACTGTGTTACAAGGCGTTTGCGGAAGAATATGTCCCCATCAAAAGCAGTGCCAAGGATCTTGTGTAAGAGGAATAAAAGCAAAACCAGTTTCCATAGGAGATTTAGAGGCATTTACATTTGATTTGGTGATAAATGAAGAAGATAGTTTATTAAATTGTTATGCCAAAGAAATAAAAGAAAACAAGACCAATAAAAAAGTAGCGGTTATTGGAGGAGGTCCAACAGGCTTAACAGCAAGTGCTTTTTTAGCCAAGAAAGGTATACAAGTAACCATCTATGAAAAATATAACTATTTAGGAGGATTACTAGTACATGGAATTCCAGAATTTAGATTGCCAAAGAAAATAGTACAAAAGACAGTAGACAAGATTTTAAATTTAGGAATAGAAGTAAAATACAATCAACAATTAGGAAAGAATCTTTTTTTGAAAGATTTAGAACAACAATATGATGCCATTTTTTTAAGTATAGGAGCCAATCAATCCTCTAAAATGGGAGTAGAAGGAGAAGACTTAGAAGGTGTGTTAGGAGGAAATGAACTTTTAGAGTATAAGTTATATACAGATTATACGAAAAAGGTTGTAGCAGTAGTTGGTGGAGGAAATGTAGCAATGGATTGTGCAAGAACCATAAAAAGACTTCGGAGCAAAAGAAGTAAAAGTCATCTATCGAAGAGCTAAAGAGCAAATGCCAGCAGAAGAAAAGGAAGTAGAAGAAGCAAAAAAAGAAGGAATCAATTTTCTATTTCAAAATAATATTGTAAAAATAATTGGAAAAAATAAAGTAGAAAAAGTAGAATTAATTCAAACTCAATTAGTACAAAAAGATAATGACACTAGATTAGTTCCAGTTAATAAAGAGGGAAGTAATTATATAATAGAAGTAGATAATATTGTTATGGCACTTGGATCACATGTAGAACCTTATGTAAAAGAACTTGGACTAAAAACTAATCAATGGGGAAATATTGAAGTAAATGAAGATTACCAAACATCGAATCCAAAAATATATGCTGGTGGAGATTTAGCGGGTGTAAAATCAACAGTAGCTTGGGCAGCATATTCTGGTAGAGAAGCAGCAAAAAGTATAGCAAAAAAGCTACTGGCTTAATTGTCAGTAGCTTTTTGTTTTTGGCTTGAAGTACCAAAAATTAATTTTCTTAATGTTTTGATTACACGAATAAACATGTTTTCTCTTCTAGTAATCACTTTAAGTGCTGTTTCAACCTCTCCATTTTCTAATAAGTTATATTTATATTCAAGTTCTTCCATTTTTGAAACATAGTAATCGTTAAAAAAGGTATAACCTTCTGTATAGCCAATAAAATCTCTAAAAGTATACAATTTTTTTCGATAGGTTTCAATTCCTTCTAAATCAGATATAGCATTAAATTCGCGGTCAAAGTAACTAGAAATAATAAGATTTTGTGTTCTCATAAAGGTTAAAGTTATTTCATGTTTTAATTCTTCAATTTTTTCAATCATGCCATCTACTTTTTTATTTCTATCATCAATTTGAGCAATTTTGTTATTAATTTTTATAATTTCCTCTTCACGATTTAAGATGTCATCAATAGCATTTTGAATTGCCATAAAGGTTTTTGGTGAAGTTAATTCAGAAAAGGCTTTTTTGAAATTATCATTACTTTTTAAGGTACTTTCAAATAAAATATCTTCACCAGTAATATAGGCTAATTGATTGACTAAACAACATTCTAAAGGATAATACGAAGGGCTTGTTGTTTCAAAACTAATACCAAAATATTTTACATATTCTTTTGGGATATCATTAATTTTAGAAGAGATTAATTGAACAGCTGCTTCATTTAGACCTAATCCATATATTTTAAATTCTGTATAATCGCAAAGCCCCATTCTAATTAAGTAATTTCGTTTATCTTTTACTTCTTGCAAATAATGAATACATTCATGAATGGCAAATTCTTCTAAGTCTTCATTTGCTATGTGTTCATTAAAATAAATAGAAGTGTTTTTATAAAAATAGTTTGCTTCTGCCATTCCCTCTGGCATTTTTGCTTTATACATATTGATTCTAGATAGTTGAATGAATAATTCATTTTGGTTGAAACCATAGTTAGGAAATGTGTCACAAATTTTTTGTGATAGGTTTCGTGCAATTGAATTTATTTTTAATGTATCTAGTGTTTCTATTACTTCAATTCCATCTTTTTTTAAATCTGTTTCGATACTCATAGACAATTCTCCTTAGTATAATCTATCCTTATTATACTATAAAAATTAAGCTAGTGTATTTCAATCGTATTAAATGTTGTTTACATTTTTATGACACAATAAAATATTTGTATTTATTAAATCCATTTTTTTAACTATTTAAGAAAATTGGATAGGAAGGTAAATTAAATGTCGAAATTTGTCTATAAATTTTTCTTGACATATTAGTTCTATCTATGTATAATGATACTACAATTAATTGTAGTAAAAGTAGAAAGAAAGGAGGAAAATATGGATTATCAAATTAAAAATGAAATATTAGCTGCTATTGGAAATGTTAGTCAAAAGGTAGATATTATGCAAAAAGATATATATGAAATGAAAAAACAAGTAGCAAAAATACCAGAAATAGAAAAGCAAGTAGCAAAAATACCAGAAATAGAAAAGCAAGTAGCAAAAATACCAGAAATGCAAAGAGAAATAGCAAAAATAGCACAAATGCAAAAAGAAATAGCAGAACTACAAAAAGAAACTAGAAGTATCAGTAGAAGTGTAGCAGTCATAGAACATGAGCATGGAGATAAACTAAAAGCATTATTTGATATATTCACAGCACATACAGAAAAAATGGAAAAACAAGACAATCGAATTAATTTTTGTGAGCACAAATTAGACAATCATACAGCAGAAATAGATTACTTAAAAACCAAAGTTCAAGGTTTATAAAAGCCTATTAGAACATAAGAAAATATAAGTCCTAATAGGCTAATAATTTATTTAATGTAGTTATTTTATAACAATGTTATAAATTTTATTTTTAACATAAATTTCTTTCACAATTGTTTTACCTTCTAACTTAGAATCAATCATTTTATGAACTTTTTGCTTAACAGAAGATTCATCTTCATCAAGAACAATTTGAATCGTTGCTTTTAATTTACCATTCAATTGAATTGGCAATGTTATTTCATCTGCAATTGTTTTTTCCTCATCATATTTAGGCCATTTTGTATAAGCGATGGTATCGGTATGCCCTAAAAGACTCCACAATTCTTCTGTAATATGAGGTGCTATAGGATTTAGTAATTGTAAAAATCCTTTTGCAAAATCTAGAGGGAAAACATCTTCTTTATTAACAGTATTAATAAAAATCATCATTTGAGAAATGGCAGTATTAAAATTCATAGTTTCATAATCATTTGTAACTTTTTTTACAGTATAATGATAAATTCTTTCAAGATTTGGATTAGATGTTTCCTTTATTTTTTCAGATTCTGTATAAAGTCTCCAAACCCTATCTAAGAATTTTTTAGAACCATCAATTCCATTTGGATCCCATGGTTTAGCAGCTTCAATTGGACCCATAAACATTTCATAGACTCTTAAGCTATCAGCTCCATATTGTTTTACCATATCATCTGGATTAATAACATTACCTTTTGACTTACTCATTTTTTCGCCATTTGTACCCAAGATCATACCTTGATGACGAAGTTTAGCAAATGGTTCTTTAACAGGGACAACCCCTTTATTATATAAATAATGATTCCAAAATCTTGAATATAATAAATGACCAACAGCATGTTCAGGACCACCAACATATAAATCAACTGGTAACCAATATTCTAATAACTTTTTGTTAGCTAATTCATCTTGATTTTTAGGATCAATATATCGTAAGAAATACCAACTTGATCCAGCGCTACCTGGCATAGTACTAGTTTCACGTCTAGCAGGTTTACCATTAAAATTGGTATTTACCCAATTAGTAGCTTTATCTAAAGGAGAATTTCCTTCTTTAGAAGGAGCATAATCTTCTAATTCTGGTAAAACTAAAGGTAAATCAGAATCTGCCAAAGCTTTCATTTCATCATCTACATATACAATTGGAATTGGTTCACCCCAATAACGTTGTCTTGCAAAAATCCATTCACGAAGTTTGTAATTTACTTTTTTTATACCAATGTTATGTTCTTCTAGCCATTCAATCATTTTTTGAATAGCATCTTCTTTGCCAAGACCATTCAAAAAATCAGAATTAATGTGTGATCCATCTTCAGTAAAGGCTTCTTTGCTAATATCCCCACCTTCTAATACAGGAATAATAGGAAGCGCAAATTTGGTAGCAAATTCATAGTCTCTTTGGTCGTGAGCAGGAACGGCCATAATACATCCAGTTCCATAAGTTGCTAACACATAGTCAGAAATCCAAATAGGAATCTGTTTTCCATTTACTGGATTGATGGCATAAGCTCCTGTAAACACGCCAGTTTTATCCTTATTTAGTTCGGTTCTTTCTAAATCAGATTTACTGGCAGCAATTGACTTGTATTCTTCAACTGCTTGTTTAAATTCAGATGTAGTAATTTGATTAACTAAATCTAGTTCAGGTGCTAATACGCAATAAGTGGCACCAAATAAAGTATCTGGTCTTGTGGTAAATACCGTAAATTTTAAATCATTAGATTTGGCAATTTGGAAAGTTACTTCTGCCCCTTCACTACGACCAATCCAATTTTTTTGAATTTCTTTGGTAGATTCTGGCCAGTCAATTTCATCTAAGCCATCTATTAAAATATCAGCATATTGAGGAATATCTAAAACCCATTGTTTCATATTTTTACGAACAACAGGGAAACCTCCTCTTTCACTCTTTCCATTAATAACTTCGTCATTGGATAAAACACAACCTAGTTCTTCGCACCAATTAACAGGCATTTCTACTAATTTGGCAAGCCCATCTTCATATAGTTGTTTAAAAATCCATTGCGTCCATTTGTAATAATTGGGGTCACAAGTAGAAACTTCTTTGTCCCAATCAAAAGAAAGTCCTAGCATTTTTAATTGTTTTTTAAAAGTTTCAATATTACTTGCTGTAAAGCCTGCTGGATGATTTCCAGTTTTGATAGCATATTGTTCAGCAGGAAGTCCAAAAGCATCCCATCCCATAGGATGTAAAACATTGTATCCTTGCATTCTTTTCATTCTAGATAAGATGTCAGTTGCTGTATAACCTTCTGGATGCCCTACATGTAGTCCTTGTCCAGAAGGATAGGGAAACATATCTAAGGCATAAAATTTGGGTTTTGAAAAATCCCATACATCTGTGAAAAATGTATTATTTTCATCCCAGTAATTTTGCCATTTTTTCTCAATTTCATTAAATTTGTATTCCATAAATGAGTCTCCTTTCAAAAATGATAAAAATCAATACCAAGTATTTTAATATAATTTTTTCTATTATATAACAAAGATGGCGTTGTTTCAAGGACTTTTTATTTTTTCTTGAATAAAAAATATAAAAATGATACAATAGGAACAACTAATACTGTCAACCTAAAATTTAATCCAAAAAGGAAGACAGTGAATTGAAAGTAATTAAGAATAGAAATTCTTAATTCATTTTATGGAAAATGTTCAAACTTGTTTTGAAAGGGTGCCATAAAATGGATTTAGAATTTTTTCGAAAATTACTTGAACGAACTGTCTTCCTTTTTGGATTAAATTTTAGGTTGACAGTATAGTAGGAACAGTGAGGTGTAAACTATGATAGATATTAGAAAAGCAAAACAAGAATTTAAAAAATATGTTAGTAATTATGACATAAAAAATGATAGAATCAGAGTCAAAATTGCACATATTGAAAGAACAGCAAGTATTGCCAAAGAAATAGCCCAAAATTTAAAATTATCAGAAGAAGACATACAATTAGCAGAATTAATAGGATTATTACATGATATAGGAAGATTCGAACAAGTAAAAAAATACAACACATTTATAGATAAAAATAGTGTCAATCATGGACAATTAGGTGTACAAATATTATTTGAACAAGGACTTATTTACAATTTTTTAGAAGATAGACAATATGACGAAATCATACGAAAATCTATTTTAAATCATAATAGAAATAAAGCTAATATAGAAACTTCAAATGATAGAGAAAAAATGCACACAAACATCATAAGAGATGCAGATAAAACAGATATCATCTACATGTTAACATTTGAAAAAAAAGAAACAGCATGGGAAAGTAATGAAATAGAAAAACAAAAAGCATCTGATGAAATTTATCAAGAATTTATAGAGAACCAATCGATTAATTATCAAAATAGGAAAACATCAGTTGATAACTTAATAAGCCATTTTGCCTATGTATATGATTTTAGTTATGATTGTGCCTTACAAGTTATAAAACACAAAGACTATTTTAAAATAATATACCAAAGATTTAAATTTGAAGATAAAGAAACGCAAAATAAAATAGATGAAATTTATAAAATAGTTGAACAATATTTAGAAAAAAGATAGGAGTCAATATGATAGATATTGAAAAAGCAAAACAAGAACTAATTAAATATGTAAAAGAACAAGAAATTAACCATCCTCGTTCACCAAGAAAATTAGAACATATTATGAGAGTAGCTACAATCAGTAAAAATTTAGCAAAAGACTTACAATTAACAGAAGAACAAATAAGATTAGCAGAATTGATAGGTATATTACATGATATAGGAAGGTTTAGACAATATCAAATATTTGACCAAAATACAAATTCTATTGTATTAGATACTACCCCAAAATTTAATCATGGAGAAGAAGGCGTAGCTATTTTAAAGAAGGACAATTATATTAGAAAATATATACAAGAAAATAAATATGATGATATAATTTATACTGCGGTCTATGAACACAATAGATATGAATTAACACCTACCTTGACACAAGAACAAGAATTATTTTGTAAAATTATTAAAGATGCAGATAAATTAGACCTTATGTATGAAGCAGTTTTTATTTATTGGCAAGAACCAAAGGACATTCAAGAAATAGAAAATGGAAAACTATCCGAAAAAATGTTAGCTGATTTTTATCAGGGTAAATTGGCGGACAATAGAAATAGAATTAGTCGTACAGACCAAATTTTAAGATTTGTTTCTTTTATTTTTGATATAAATTTTCCTTATAGTTTTAGAATTTTGAAGGAAAAAGATTTTATTAGCCATATGATTAATCGTTTTGATTATCAGCTATTGGAAACAAAAGAACAAATGGAAAAAGTCAAAAAAATAGCTAATCAAAAATTAGAAGAAATGGTTTAAGATTAAAAATCATACATAGAAAGGAAACGAAGAAAAATTGGGCAAAAAATTATTAATAACAGAAAAGCCTTCTGTAGCAATGGAATTTGCAAAAGCATTAAAAATAACAACCAATCGAAAAAATGGCTATTTAGAATCAGAAAACTGGATTATAACTTGGTGTGTAGGACACTTAGTAACCATGAGTTATCCTGAAAAATATGATGAAAAATTAAAATTATGGCGATTAGAAACCTTGCCATTTATTCCAGAAGATTGGAAATATGAAATTATACCACAAGTAGCCAATCAATTTAATATTGTAAAAGAATTGATGCAAAGAGAAGATATAGAGGAAATTTACAATGCAGGAGACTCGGGGCGAGAAGGAGAATACATACAAAGGTTGGTATTTATGATGGCAAATCCAAATCCAAATGCCAAAATGAAAAGAGTATGGATTGATTCCCAAACAGAAGAAGAGATTATGAGGGGAATTCAAGAAGCAAAAGATTTATCAGAATATGATAGTTTATCAGATAGTGCTTATTTAAGAGCCAAAGAAGATTATTTAATAGGTATTAATTTTTCAAGATTATTGTCAATTATTTATGGAAGAAAATTAGCCCAAAGCTTAAATGAAGATAGAGCATCTATATCAGTTGGTAGAGTTATGACTTGTGTATTGGGAATGATTGTACAAAGAGAAAGAGAAATTAGAAACTTTATAAAAACGAAATACTACAAAATTGTTGGAGAATTTGGCGATAAAAAGGCTTTTTTTAAAGCAGAATGGAAAGTAAATGAAAAATCGAAGATGAATGAATCTACAAAACTATATAATGAGTCAGGTTTTAAAAAAGAACAAGATGCAAAAGACTTTATAGGCAGTTTAGCTAGAAAACAAGCAACTATAACCGAACTAAAAAAATCAAAACAAAAAGAAAATGCACCATTATTATTTAACTTAGCAGAAATTCAAAATGAATGTACCAAAAGATTTAAAATTAAGCCAGATGAAACACTAGAAATCATACAAAATTTATATGAAAAAAAATTAGTAACTTATCCTAGAACAGATGCTAGAGTACTTTCAACAGCAGTTGCTAAAGAAATATCTAAAAATTTGAATGGTATAGCAAGAGGTTTTAAAGATGAAGAAATACAAGGATATATTAAAAAAATGGTAGATGAAAAATATTCTACCAATTTGGTAAAAACCAAATATGTCAATGATAGTAAAATTACAGACCATTACGCAATAACACCAACAGGTCAAGGTTATGAAAATTATAATCAATTACCAGAAATACAAAAACAAATCTATAAAGTTATTGTAAAAAGATTTTTAGCCATATTTTATCCACCTGCTGAATATAATAAAATTCAAGTAACAGTAAATATTGAAAATGAAACCTTTAATTGTAGTGGTAAAGTTTGTATCAAACAAGGATTTTTAGAAATATTAAAACCAAAATCCACACAAAAAGAAAAAAATGTGGAAAGTAAAGAAAAAAATGAGGAAAAAGAAGAAAATGGAATAGACAAAATAGATGAGGAGAAAAAACAAGAAGATAATAATTTGGAAATTTTAAAGACATTAAAAAAAGGGCAGACTATTGAGGTGAAAAATTTTGAAATAAAAGATGCAGAAACCTCTCCACCTACTAGATATAATTCGGGTTCCATTATTTTGGCTATGGAAAATGCAGGAAAGTTAATTGAAGAAGAAGAACTAAGAGAACAAATTAAAGGTGCAGGAATAGGAACCAGTGCAACTAGAGCAGAGATTATGAAAAAACTAGAAAAAATTCAATATATTGAAATCAATTCAAAAACTCAAATTATTACACCTACTGGAAAAGGAGAGAAAATTTACGATATTGTTTATCATTCTATGCCAGATATGCTCAATCCAAAGCTTACTGCTAGTTGGGAAAAAGGTCTAGATATGGTAGCTAAAAAAGAGATAAAGCCAGAAGAATTTATGTCAAAATTGAAAGATTATATTCATGTGAAATTTAATAAACTAGTTGTAAAAATGTAATAAGCTGGCAGGAGAATCCTTGCCAGCTTGTTACATTTTTTACATAAGAAAATTTTTTAGATTTTTTCAAAAATTATTTCGGGAGCAGTAGAAAAATGTTCAGTTGCTCTTACTGCATTACTGGTAACAATAACTTCCTTGTTTCCAATAGATAATCCTTCTTCAGCAAGTAACGTCATAAATTCCGTATTCCTGTAATATAATGTACAACAACGAAGCCACATATATGTTTGATAGATATAGTTTGCGATTTTTTTGTACGCATTAGAGTGTGGTTTCAATTCTGGAAATAGATACGTAATTGCTACTTGGATTTGTTTTTTAGTTACCATGTTGTTTTCCTTTCTTCCCAGTTGGGAGGGCTGTCTTTAAGTTACAAATGCATAAAGCATAGTTACATTATACTATATTTTACATAAAAGTCAAAATTTACTAATTTTAATTTCTTAAGAAAACGAACAATAATTTTCATAAAAAATGATTGTAAGCTTTCTTTTTTGCATAAAATATAGTATAATAATGAAAAATTGCCAAACAGATTTGTCCTTCTTTGCACCTATTGGCAATTAAAATTAACGATGGACATAGGCTAGGAGAGAAAAATGAACACAATATTGGGGGAATTTGGTAAATCTGCAAAATTTGTAGACTTACTAAAACAAATAGAAAATCAAACCAGTCCGATAGCAATATCGGGCTTAACTGACGTGGGAGTCATACAATTAGGAAGTGCTATTCATGAATTTGGGAAAAAGTCAATATGTATTGTAACTTATAATGAGATTCAAGCTAAAAAATTATATGAAGATTTGCAATATTTTACGGAAAATGTAGTATTATTTCCGAAAAAAGAAATTGTAACCTATGACTATATAGCAGAAAGTAAAGAGCTTCCCTACAAAAGAATTGAAGCCCTAAATCAAATAAAATTCAAGAAAAATTTAATAGTCGTAACTACAATAGAAGCAATCATGCAAAAATTACCAAGCCAAAAAACATTATATGAAAATGAATTAAGCTTTCATATGGGGAAAACCTATCCTTTAGAAGAAATCAAGCAAAAATTAGTTAAATTAGGTTATATAAGATATGACTTAATTGAAGGAAGAGGGCAATTTAGTGTTAGAGGTGATATTGTAGATATAGCTACAAGCCAAACCAAAGGAATTAGAATTGAATTTTGGGGAGATGAAGTAGATTCTATTCGAAGTTTCAATATTACTAGTCAAAGATCGATTCAAGAATTAGAAAAAGCTATCATATATCCAGCTCATGAATACATTTTAGAAGATTCTATTGAAACGATTTGTCAAAAAATAAGAAAAATCGAAGGTAATCATAAACAAAAAGAAATAATAGAGGAAGACATTGAACAAATAAAGGCAGGTAACTATATTAGCAAAATAGATAAATATTTTAATTGTTTTTACAATCAGCAAGAAACGATATTAAACTTTTTATGTGGTAATTATAGTATATTTTTGGACGAAATTGGAAAAATAAAACAAAGAGCAACTAATATTGCCATAGATAATAACAATTTGGTAAAAACTTTAGTAGAGAAGGAAAAAATTGTACCAGATGCAATTATTAATTATTTAACAGGAGAGGAAATATTTGAAAAACTAGAAAATAAGCCGATTGTATATATAGAAAAACAAGATACATCCAATCAAATAGTGCCCCAAAAATATAAATTTGAATTTAGAGAAGTCAATTACTATAAAAGTGAATTAGATAATTTAATAAAAGATTTACAAAAGGCAGTTAATGAAAAGAAAAAAATATACATGTTAGTATCGACTAAGGAAAAAGCCAAGAAGTTACAAAATTTATTAAATGAAAAAGAAATCTTTAACAAAATAGAAGAAAAACTAAATCAAACTATTATTGTAAAATCAAATGAATCTGTAGTAACCATTACTATTGGAAAGTTGTCAGCAGGTTTTGAATCTTATGATTTAAAAGAATTAGTAATTGTTGCAGATGATTTAATCGATGGAGAAAAAAGAAGAAAAAGAATCATAAATACTGACTTTAAAGAAGGCGAAAAGGTTGTATTTGCAGATTTAAAAATAGGTGATTATGTAGTTCATAAAAGATATGGAATAGGCATCTACATAGGAGTAAATACTATAAAAGCAGATGGAACGATTAAAGACTATATCAAAATAAAATATAAAAATGATGACATTTTATATATTCCAACAAATGACTTAGACTCTATTCGAAAATACATTGGCGGAGATAGCATTCAGCCCAAAATAAATCGTTTAGGAAGTAAAGAATGGGAAAATACCAAAACTAAAGTAAAAAACAATTTACGAGAAGTAGCAAAAGAATTGATTGAATTATATGCCAAAAGAGATAAGGTACAAGGATTTTCCTTTCATCCAGATACAGCATGGCAAAGTGAGTTTGAAGCAAAATTTCCTTACCAAGAAACAGATGACCAGTTAAGATGTATAGAAGAAGTCAAAAAAGATATGGAAATGGCAAAACCAATGGATAGATTGCTATGTGGAGATGTTGGGTATGGAAAAACAGAAGTAGCATTAAGAGCAGCATTTAAAGCTGTTATGGATCAAAAACAAGTAGCTTATTTAGCACCAACTACAGTCTTGGCAGAACAACAATATCAAGAATTCAAAGAAAGAATGAAAGACTTCCCTATCAAAGTAGAGATATTAAATCGATTTAAAAGTAAAAAATATCAAGATGAGGTAATTAAAAAATTAAAATTGGGAGAAGTAGATGTCTTAATTGGAACCCATAGACTTTTGAGCCAAGATGTTGAATTTAAAGATTTAGGGCTATTAATTATAGATGAAGAACATCGTTTTGGAGTAAAAGCAAAAGAAAAAATCAAACAATTAAAAACTAATGTAGACGTTTTAACCATGACAGCAACACCAATTCCAAGAACCATGCACATGTCAATTGTGGGAATTCGAGATATGTCTGTTATTTATGAACCACCACATAATCGAAGACCTGTACAAACTTATGTATTAGAATATGATGAAGAAGTTATCAAAGAAGCAATCACAAAAGAACTAGAAAGAAATGGGCAGGTATTTTACTTATACAACCATGTAGAAGGCATTCAAAAAAAAGCAGATGACATAACAAGACTAGTACCAGAAGCCCAAGTAGTCTATGCCCATGGAAAAATGACAGGAACCAAAATAGAAGAAATTATGAAAGAATTTACAGAAGGAAAAACCAATGTATTAGTCTGTACAACCATATTAGAATCTGGAATTGACATTCCAAATGCTAATTGCATCATTGTAGAAAATGCTGACAAAATGGGATTAGCACAACTTTATCAAATAAGAGGAAGAGTAGGAAGATCCGATAAGCAAGCTTATGCCTATATTACCTACAAAAAAGACAAACTACTATCAGAAGTAGCAGACAAAAGACTAAAAGCCATTAAAGAATTCACAGAATTTGGGTCAGGCTTTAAAATTGCTATGAGAGACCTAGAAATAAGAGGAGCAGGAAGCTTGCTTCGGAGAAATTCAATCTGGACACCTAGAACAAGTAGGATATGACACTTACTGTAACCTGTTAGACGAAGTTGTAAAAGAAATGAAAGGAATTCAAATCGAACCAGAAATAGACATTCAAATCGACCTAAACGTAACAAGCTATATACCTGATGAATATATCCAAGATGCTAACCAAAAAATAGAAATCTATCAAGCAATTGCCCTATGTCAAAACGAAAAAGACATTCAAAACATCATAGACGAAATCATTGACCGTTTTGGAAATATGCCAGTAGAATTAGAAAACCTAATTGCTATAGCCAAAATCAAATACCTAGCAAAAAGCCTAAAAATCAGCAAAATTGCCAGTAAGAAAACAGCAGTCTTATTTACTTTTGAGCCAAACCAATGTAACATAGACATCCAAGCATTAATTGAAAAATATGGCAATAAAATAAAATTTTCAGCTGGAATAAAATCAATGATAACGCTAGAAATAGGAAGTTGTGATGAAGAACAAATCTTAAAAGATGTAACTGCATTTCTGTTAGATGTGTGTTTGAGTGTGTTTGGGGACAGGCACTAATTACCCCTAAATGTGTTTTTTGGGACAGGTCTAAAAAGGATAGTTTACAATGAAAATAGAAGTTACTTGATTTTTAAGTAAAAAGGAGAAGAAAAATGCAAGGAATAACTAGTAAAGAAAATGAGTTTGTTAAACATGTAAAAAAGTTAAAAGACAAGAAATACAGAGATATGAGTAATGAATATGTGATTGAAGGAATGAAATTAATAGCCGAAGCAATTCAAGAAAAAGCACCAATTAAACAAATTATTTTATGTGATGATTGTGAGAAAAATGCCATGATTCCAAAGGATTTAATGTACGAGATTGCTAAACATGAATGTATTTATGTGACAGAAAAGGTTTTTAAATACTTATCTGAAGTTCAGACTCCACAAGGAATTTTAGCCATTATAGAGAAAAATAAAAAGGATAAAGAAATTGATTATATGCAAGATATTATAGTGGCATTAGATGATGTGCAAGATCCGGGCAATTTAGGAACTATATTAAGAACGGTTGATAGTGTTGGTTTAACACAATTATTAGTATCAAAAGGAACAGCAGATGCTTATAATCCTAAAGTTGTACGATCAACTATGGGAGCCATTTTTAGAGTTAAAATAATAGAATGTGAAAATTTAAAACAGACGTTAAAAGAAATAAAAAAGCACAAATTTAAAGTGGTAGTATCTTCTTTGCAAGCACAAGATACAATTTATGATATTAAGTACAACAAAAAAGTAGTCATCATAGGTAATGAGGCAAATGGAGTTGAGCAAGAAATACAAGCATTAGCAGATGAGAAAGTGAAAATTCCTATGCTAGGTAAAACTGAAAGTTTAAATGCTTCTGTTGCTACTGGTATCATACTATATGAGTATGTTAGACAAAAACAATGTGCGTTTGGGGACAGGCACTAGTTCCCCCTCGATGTGTGTTTGGGGACAGGCACCAATTACCCCTAAATGTGTTTTTTGGGACAGGTCAATAAGAGGTTAGTTAAGTAAGCTAGAATAAAGATAAAAAATGAAAAGAAGGTAATAAAATTGAAATTAAATATAGTTATGATAGAACCAGAGATTCCTCAAAATACTCGGAAATATTGCTAGAACGTGTGCAATTACAGGTTCAAAGTTGCATTTAGTACATCCATTAGGTTTTAAGATAGATGAAAAGTCATTAAAAAGGGCTGGATTAGATTATTGGGATAAAATAGAAATGGAAGAGCATCAGTCATTGGAAGAATTTTTAAGAAAGTATTCACCAGAAAGTAATTATATGTTTTTTGCTACAACGAAAGGAAAGACTAAATATACAGATGTAGATTATTCAAAAATGGATGATATATTTGTATTGTATGGAAAGGAAACAAAGGGGTTACCTGAGTGGCTTTTAGAAAAGTATTTAAATACAAAAACCATAAGAATACCAATGCTACCAACATTAAGGTCGTTAAATTTATCAAATTCAGTTGCTATTATTACTTATGAAATATTAAGACAACATGAATTTGAATGTTTACAACAGACAAGTACATATTTTGATAAATAAAACATGATTCTCTAGTTATCATATAGGTATTAAGAAATTTATCAGAAACAACAAAAGATAAAAATAAAGAACGATTTAAGTCAGCAAAGATTAGAAATGTCAATTTTTTGAATAAATAAAATGTAGAAATTTTAGAAGTATTGTCGAACCAAAGGAAGATTTGTAAAAATGCTTGCAAATCTTCTTTTTTGGTGCTTTAATAGTATTAAGCAGTTTTCATATTCAATAAATTTAGCAAAAATTTCATTCAACATTAAGTCGAAAAATTTATCCAAGCAAAAGCAATCGTAAAAAGGAAATTAGGTGATAGAAAGTAAAAATTAAGCAACACTTTACTAAAAGATAAATATTTACATAACAATACAATAAAATATAGGAGGAATGACATGAAGGTTTTTTCATATAGTCAATATATTAAATGTATTCATACATTTAGATTAAATGCAGTTATGCAATTAGCAGAACGAAGTAACACATACCAATTAGAGGTAATGGAATCAAAATATTCACAAGATAAATTAATAAAAAATATTCTACAAGATAAAACAGAAGCTACAAAATTTATCAATCAATTCATACGACCAAGAGAATCAATAAAAGAAACGCAGTTAGTTAAATATACAAATAGTTTTATTGCAAAAAAATATGACTCTAAAAAATTAGATGTTGTATATAAATTAAAGGATCAAGAGGTTTTTTTCTTAATTGAGCATGAATCTAGTGTCGATAATAATATGGCATATAAAATACTAAATTATTGTCTTGATATTATGAGAGATTGGAATAGAAATAAAAAGCTAGGAAAAAGTATAAGATACTATCCTATTATAGTTCCAATTGTAATTTATACAGGAGACGAAAAATGGAAAGTGTCAAAAAAATTTAAAGAAAAACAATATGGCAGTTATGCTTTAGAAAGTGATAAATTAGATATGGAATATAATTTTGTTGATATCAACAAGATTTCCAAGCAGATGCTATTGGAGCAAGATACCATGTTTGGCTATGCAATGTTTCTCCAAAAAGCACACAATAGTACACAATTAGCACAATATATAGATATTATTAGGAAGACAACAAATGATGAAAGAAAGCTAAAAGAAATAACCAATATGATTAGTTATTTATTAAAACGAGCATGGAGTAAAAAAATTAAGTTAGAATTGCTAGAGGAAACTGATAAAAAGGTAGGTGAAGAAACAATGAGTACACTTTTGGATAGATTAGTAACAGAAGGAGTAAAAGATATACAAAGAGGAAAAAGACAAGGAAAAAAAGAAAGTCAAATAAAAATTGCTAGAAATATGATTAATTTAAAAGTAGATGAGGCAATTATATTAGAAACTACAGAGATTCAAAAAGAAAAATTAGAAGAAATAAAAAGAGAATTGGTAACAGCTGGTTAAATGTATTTTTACTAAGTTACTTTAAATATTATAAGAACTCCTTTTGATAGTTTTACATAAAATATAAGAGGCAGATAATAAAAGACTTAGAAAGAAGGAGGCATAAATAGAATGGAAAAAATACTAGAAGTCAAAAATGTGACCAAAAAATATCAAAGCAAAGAAGGAGAAATATTGGCTATACAAAATGTCAATCTAAGAGTTAATAAAGGAGAATTTGTAAGTATTATTCGGTCCTAGTGGATGTGGAAAATCTACCTTATTATCGATTATAGCAGGATTAGAAAATAAAACTAGTCGGAGAAATTTACATAGAAGGAGAAAAATGTGAGCGGCGTATCGCCTAAAATAGGTTATATGTTACAAAGAGATTGCTTATTAGAATGGAGAAGTATCTTGAGCAATACAATGTTTGGATTAGAAATTAAAGGAAAAAAAGACAAAAAAGCAAGAAACTATGTAGAAGAATTATTAAAAAAATATGATTTGTATGATTTTAAAGATAAATATCCATCAGAATTATCTGGTGGTATGAGGCAAAGAGTAGCATTAATTAGGACATTAGCAGTTAAACCTAAAATTTTGTTATTAGATGAAGCTTTTTCGGCATTAGATTATCAAACTAGAATCATGGTAACAAATGACATATATAACATTTTAAGAAAAGAAGGAATGACAGCAATTGTAGTAACCCATGATATTTCAGAAGGAAGATGCCAAAGTAGACACCAAGTGAAATATGATTGATAAAGTGATTTGAATTCAAGTTAAATAAAAAAGAAATCACATACTTTATTAATAAAAAATTAGTGAAGTATGTATTTTTTTGTTTAAAATAATTACTCAAATGAAGAATTTTTTTGTTAAATAGTATCAAATTTTTGATAATTTGTAAAGTAACAAAATTTGATAGGTATCAAAATGAGCAAATCATTGAAAACAAAAGAGTTTAGGATATTGATTTGATAGTTTTGTGAGTGGAGGTAAGTAGGCGATAGCGTATGCTATCGAATATCTTACCAAAAGGGACAATTTAGTGATAAACTTATTAATTTTTTTATGATGATAAGGTAGATAAAATTTTGGTATGTCTCTTTATTTTTTTATTTAATTTATGCTATAATCATATTGACTAATAGTAAGTTGTAGAGGAGATTATAAATTGGATATAGAAGTAAATAATATAAAAATTCATTATGAAGTTATTGGAAATGGCAAACCGATAATTTTACT